>CAZJTB010000074.1:0-7949 GCA_964548485.1 uncultured Chryseobacterium sp.
CTACGGCGCGCCCGGCGGCTCAGGCTGCCGGGCGCGCCGCTTTCGCGCCATCTTCGCGCCATGAACCTGCAAGAACGCATCGACGCCGATATCAAGGCCGCCATGCTCGCGCGCGAGAAGGACACCCTCAACGCGCTGCGCGCCATCAAGAGCGCCATCCTGCTGGAGAACACCAAGGAGGGCGGTGGCGGCATGGACGAGGCCACCGGCATGAAGATCCTGCAGAAGCTGCACAAGCAGCGGGCGGAAGCCGCGGCCATCTACCATCAGCAGGGCCGCGCCGACCTGGCCCGGGAAGAGGAGGCGCAGGCGCGCGTGATCGAGAAGTACCTGCCGGCCCGCATGGATGCCGCCGCGCTGGAAGCCTCCGTGCTCGCGCTCATCGGCGAGCTGGGCGCCAGCGGCATGAAGGACATGGGCCGCGTGATGGGCGAGGCCAACAAGCGCTGGGCCGGCCAGGCCGACGGCAGCGCCATCGCGGCGCTGGTGAAGAAGCTGCTCGCGGCGGGGTGAGATTCTCTCCGGTCGTGAACAGCATTGGACCGTTCGAAGGGCGCTGGCGCCAGATTCTATCCGCAAGCGTGGCAATCCCCTGAGGGCCACCGCCCATTCAGAATCGCCCAGCGGGTTGCTAAGGCGCAAGAGCGCCGTAACGGGTTTGGATCACATGCGCAATCGGATGCCCGGTACGAGGATTTCCCTGCCACAGGGATCCCGTACCATTGCTCGAAGGATGTACCAACCGTGGTTGAACTGTCCATGGTCATCCAATGCGGCTCCCCGTGCTCCAGCGATTTGTCGCCCAGCCGCATCGAAGACGTCCCAATGGAGCAGCTTATGCGTTGATGGAAGGTAAGTTCTCAAGACCCCACCCAACCCTTCGGCGTCAACGAGCAAGGTGCTTGGTTGCGGTTGCCAAGCACAGGGTCCGCTATTCCTAACGTCCATACTTGGGTTCCATGGTCTATTGTCCCTGATCGCAGCGGCGCCGTAAAAGGAACCCGCAACGTTCACATCGCATAACTCAGTCGCCTCTGCCGTGACGGTATTGAGGGCATAGAGTCGCTGACCAGCGGCTGCCACGATGCAATCTGGATGTTCATCTTGAAAACCAGAAGGAAGGGCGAGGCCCCATACGTCGTCAACGCCCAGCCAATCAATGTGTATAATCTGGGAGATCGACTGATGGTCAGGAGTCAACTCAATGCGAATCAATGCGTTCGATGCCGTGGTATAGAATAGATCATCTCCAACCAGCAGGATGTCGCCGCCGGGATAGCTCCCCACGTAGCCTACGACCGATATGGCAAGCGTGGTAAGATTCAAGCGGTATAGTTGGTAATTGAAGCCAATGGCGAAAAGAACCGTCGAATCCGACTCGGTCTCCATGGCGATCGCGCCAGGCCCATTCATCGCATAAAGAATGCTCGACGCACCGGTAATGGTATCAATAAGATAGAATCCACCCGGAATCAGGTTCGTAGTTACGTATCGGTATCCCAATAGACGGCGATCGGTCAGCACGGTGAGGTCCGCGTATTCGACGCCGGGAGTAACACATATCAGCTGAGGGTTGCACAAGTCTGTCGACCGGTATAGGCGCCCTCCGCCGGGAGCATTCCCCGTGGAGAAATAGGTCTGGCCGCTGCATGAGTAAGCTGCCGCCATTGAAAAGACCACTACTATCAACTTCAGGTTCCGCATCACTCGAGATGAAGACGGGACTTGTATCGCAAGGTGGCCGCCTTGGTCCTGGCAGCGTCTCCAGTCCATGGAGAAACTCAAGCACGCGCCCGGTTTCCCGTCCTCCGGGACCCTGTGCTACTATGCCCGATCCACCACCAGCTTGAAGCCCACGCCGTGAACGTTCACGATCTGCACCTTGGGGTCGAGCTTCAGGTACTTGCGCAGGCGGCTGATGAACACATCGAGGCTGCGGCCGAGGAAGTAGGTGTCGTCGCCCCAGACCATGTTGAGCACCAGCTCGCGGGGCAGCACCTGATCGGCGTGCAGGCATAGCAGGCGCAGCACATCGGCCTCCTTCTTCGTGAGCTTGCGCTCCTCGGTGGGGTGGCTCAGGATCATGTTGCGGTGGTCGAAGGTGTAGTCGCCCACCTCGAAGCGCTCGCGCGCGCGGCCGTCATCGCCCTTGCCCAGGGTGCGCCTCAGGATCGCCTCGATGCGCAGCAGCAGCTCCTCGTGGCTGAAGGGCTTGGTGAGGTAATCGTCGCCGCCGGCCTTGAAGCCCGCGATGCGGTCGTCCGTCTGGCTCTTGGCCGTGAGGAAGACGATGGGCACCTGCGGGTTCACCAGCCGGATGTCCTCGGCCAGGCTGAAGCCATCCTTGCCGGGGAGCATCACATCGAGCACGCACAGGTCGTATGGCTGCTCGTTGAATTTCTTCAGGCCCTCCTTGCCATCGCGCACCAGGTGAACGGCGTAGCCCTTGCGCTTGAGGGCATCCTGCACCACGAAGCCGAGGTTCTGGTCGTCCTCCACGAGGAGTATGGTGGGTTTGTCGCTCATGGCAGCTCGAATGGTGAGTGTTGGATGTTGGTGCAGGCAGTGGGTTGTAGGAGTGCTGTGAATCGCTCGGTCGGCGTACCCTGGCCTTTCAGCCTGCGCCCCCCGGCATTCCGCCCAGCGGCAACGACAAGGTGAATATGCTGCCCTTCCCCGGCTCGCTGCGCACGCTCACCCCGCCGCTGTGCGCGAAGGCCACCTGCTGCACATAGTGCAGGCCGAGGCCGAATCCCTTCACGTCGTGCACATTGCCGGTATGCGCGCGGAAGAAGCGCTCGAACACGCGGTGCTGGTCCTCGCTGCGGATGCCGATGCCCTCGTCCTTCACCGAGAGCAGCAGCTCCGGCCCGCGCCGGCTCGTGCGGATCTCGATCGGTGTCCCCGGTCGGCCGTATTTCACCGCGTTGTCCAGCAGGTTGAACACCGCGTTGGCCAGGTGCACCCGGTCGCCGGTTACGGTGGCCCGGTCGGCGTCGAGGCTGAGATGCACGCTGATGCCGCGCTCCTGGGCGGGCAGCTTGATGGAATCGGCGGCGGCGCGCGCCACCTGGTGCATGTCAACCGGCTCGCGCTTCATGCGCAGGCTGTCCTTGTCGAGGGTGGACAGCTGCAGCACGCGCTCCACCTGGGTGCGCAGGCGCTCGTTCTCGCTGCGGATGATGCGCGCGTATTCGCGCAGGCGCTCCGGCTCCTGGGCGATGCCCGGATCGGCGATGACCTCGGCGCTGAGCGCGATGGTGCTGATGGGCGTCTTCAGCTCGTGCGTCATGTTGCCGATGAAGTCGTTCTTCATCTCGCTGAGGCGCTTCTGGCGCAGGATCACCCAGACGCTGTATGCGAAGAAGCCCAGCACGATGAGGGTGACCACCACCGGGAAGATCCAGGTCCAGCCCACATCGGCGGGCTCCTCCCAGAGGGTGCTGTGGCGCGTGGGGAAGTACACGCCGAAGTAGTGGCCGTCCTTGTCGAGCTTCAGCAGCTGCGAATGCGGCATCGTGTCGCTGCCGATGGTGTCCTGCGACACGTAGTTGCCGTACACGATGCTGTCGGTGAAGCAGTCGTAGATGCCGTACTCGAAATCGTCGAGGATGTGGCGGCGGCTGAACTCCTTGCGCAGCAGGGCCTCCAGGAGGTAGGGGTGCAGCGTGTCGTTGATGGTGACGGCGAAGTAGTTGGGGCGCTCCTGCCGCACCGCATCGTACAGGTCGGTGCTGTCCTTGTTGATGGTGAGGATCTGCTCGGTGACGTCGGTGAGGGCCATCACCACCCGGTCGTTGAACTGCTTCTCAAGCTGCCGCGCCTGCTCGTGGTGCAGGGCGATCTGCTCGCGCTGGAACCGCGAGGCCTGCCGGAGCCAGAGCAGCTGGATGGCCACCACGCCGCCCACGCCCAGCAAGGCCAGGAGCATCAGCGTGCCGATGGCGCGGCGTCCCATGTCGCAATGTTAATGGAAGGCATTTCGGCCCTGGCCGCGCTTAACAAGCCTTTGGCGAGGCGGCCGCTCGCCTTGGTGGGCCCTAACATTGCCGCATGCCTTCGCCCAGCCGCTGGTTCACGCTCGCTGGCCTCCTTGCCGTGGCGGTCACCGGCAGCCTGCTCGATGTGATGGAGGTGGACGCCGCGCAATACGCCGGCATGGCGCGCGACCTGCTCGCCAGCGACGATTGGACGAAGCTCCATTTCCGCGGCAACGATTACCTGGACAAGCCGCCGCTGCACTTCTGGCTGGCCGCGCTCTCCTTCAAGCTGTTCGGCATCCACAACTGGAGCTACAAGCTGCCCAGCATCGGGTTCGCGCTCCTCGGGCTCTACAGCACCTTCCGCTTCGCCGCGCTGCACCACGGCCGTGAGGTGGCATGGCGCGCAGCGCTCATGCTCGCCGCCAGCGCCGCCTTCCTGCTCATGACCAACGATGTGCGCTGCGATACCCTGCTCACGGGCTCGGTGATCACGGCGGTGTGGCTGGGCTCGGCCTGGATGGAGCAGCGCAGGAGATGGCAGCTCATCGGGGCCTCTCTGGCGATTGCGGCGGGCATGCTGGCCAAGGGGCCCATCGGGGCGGTGGCGCCGCTGCTGGCCTTGGGCGCCGATCTGGTGGCGCGCCGCCGTTGGATGCTGCTGCGCGATGCAAGGCTGTTGCTTGTGCCGGTGATCGTTGGGCTGCTGCTCACCCCCATGTGCCTCGGCCTCTATGCGCAGCACGGCGCGCACGGCCTGCGCTTCTATTTCTGGGAGCAGAGCTTCGGCCGCATCACCGGCGAGAGCCGCTGGAAGGACGACAGCACGCTGCTCTTCTTCACCCATGAGCTGCTGTGGCAGCTGCTGCCCTGGACGCTCTTCGTGCTGGCCGGGGTCTGGCGATCGGCGGTATCGGTGGCGCGGCGTGTGCCGCTGCCCGAGTACGCGAGCATCGGCGGGGCGGTGCTCATCCTTGTGGCGCTCTCGCTCTCGCGCTTCAAGCTGCCGCATTACCTGTACGTGGCACTGCCCCTGTTCGCGGTGGTGGGCGCGCGCGCATGGCCAGCCGTTGAACAGGGTTGGGGCCGTGCAGCGCAGCTCAGCGTGCTGCTGCTGCTGATGGCAGCGACGATGGCGCTTTGCGCCTGGTGCTTCCCGCATCGCGGATGGGTGGTGCTCCTGGCCTTGTTCGCGCTGGTGGGGTGGCGCCTGCTGAGGGCCGGCAGGATGGCTTCGGCCGATGGCCTCTTCGAGGGTACCTGCCAGGCGTGGATCGTGTGCGCTTTGGCGGTGAACCTCATGCTGTACCCGCAGCTGCTCCGGTACCAGGCCAATGCGCAGGCCGGGCGGTGGGCCGCAGAGCACCGGCTGCACAAGGCTTCCTTCTTCGGCATGCAGGTGTATGGCACCGCGCTCGATTACTACGCTGGATTCCACGTCCCGTGGCTGAGCAATGCGGATGAGGCACGTGCGGTAATCGCGCCTGGCGTGGCCATTTACACCGACCGAGAGCATCTGGATGAGCTGCTTCAGGCCGACCTGATTCCGCGCGCGGTCGATTCCATCCCCAGCTACAGTGTGCAGGTGCTGAGCGTCGATTTCATCGTGCCCAGCACCAGGCAGGCCGCCATTGATTGGCGTTATCTGCTGACCTATTAGCACTCCTGGACCGACCTGAACGGGTGCTGCCTGTCATGGGCAGGTGCCTTGTTCGGGATTTCGATTAGGATAATGAACACTTTCCGGAGGACGGTGTTTCCCTGAACCAATAACCCACCCCATGACGCTTTTCCACACCGAACCAGTTCGAGCCCTTAAACGAATTGGGCTCATCGCAGCAGCGGCGATTTCGTTGCTCGCAACCACGGCAGTGAACGCGCAACCCGGAGGAGCATGCCAGGCGAATGCGGGAACCCTGCGCGGCTTCAAGCCCACCGACTGCCTTCAGGCCAACGGCACCAACATCGGCGCCATCTCCAATGGCGGCCAGGTGATTCCGCCCGGTTTCCAGTTGCGCTGGGTGCTCACGAAAGGCCCTGACCTGATCATTCAGGCTGTTGGCACCTCGAACATCTTCAACGTCACTTCAACGGGCTTGTACACCATCCATCGCTTGGTGTACGATCCCGCCACGCTCGACCTCGGCATCGTGCAGTTGGGCGTCACCCCGGCGGGCGTGGTGAACGGCCTGCTCATCCAAGGCGGAGGCAGCATCTGCGGCGCGCTTGACGTGACCGGTGTGAGCATCCTCATCGACAACCCCGATGCCGGTACGCTGTCCGCCGTGAACGCCGCTCCCTGCCTTTCGGGCGGTTCGGCGCAGCTCGATGCCGTGGTGTCCTCCGCGCCGTACGTGCCTGCCGGGTACTCGGTGGTGTATGTGCTCACCAAGGGTGCTGGCCTCGTGATCGTGGGTGCGGGCAGCGAGCCTTCCTTCGAGGTGAGCGAACCGGGCACCTATCGCATCCACACCTTGGTGTACGACCCCTCCACGCTCGATCTGGGCATCGTGGTGCCCAACGTGACCACGGGCTTCAACGTGAACAGCCTGCTCATCCAAGGAGGTGGCCCCATCTGCGCGGCGCTGGATGTGCCGGGAGCGGTCTTCGAAGTGGGAGAGTGCGAGCAGCCATGCACCGCCAATGCCGGCACGCTGAATCCGTACAAGCAGTCGGATTGCTTGGTGGAAGGCGGAACCGTGATCGGCGCGGTGCCGAATGGCGATCAGGTGGTGCCTGCGGGATACCAGTTGCTCTATGTGCTCACCCAAGGCCCGGGGCTTGTCATTCAGGGAGCGTCGAGCACGCCCATCTTCACGGTGAACTCGGCCGGCCGATACACCATCCACGCCCTGGTGTACGATCCGGCCACGCTTGACCTCAGCATCGTGGAGCCGGGCGTCACCACCGGGTTCGATGTGAATGGCCTGCTCATCCAAGGCGGTGGCAGCATCTGCGCCAGCCTCGATGTGGCAGGCGCCAGCGTTCTGGTGGATACCCCGGACGCCGGCACGCTCGTGGCCGCTTCCGCTTGCCTGCAGGATGGCTCGGCCATCTTGAACGCCACGGTGGGCAATGCCCCCTACGTGCCCGAAGGCTACCAGGTGCTGTATGTGCTCACCCAAGGTCCCGGCCTGGTGATCGTGGGCGTGGGCCCGGAGCCCAGCTGCGAGGTGAATGAAGCCGGGGCGTTCACGATCCACACCTTGGTCTATGATCCCGCAACGCTCGGTTTGGGCGACGTGGTGCTGGGCGAGACCACCGGGTTCGACGTGAATGCGTTCCTCATCCAGGGTGGTGGCGCCATCTGCGCGGCGCTCGATGTGGCGGGTGCGGCCTTCGATGTGCAGCCCTGCACCGCTGCATGCACGGCTGATGCGGGCACGCTGTCGGTGAATGAGTATGGATGCTTGGGTGATGATGGTGCCGTGATCAGCGCTTCGCCTAACGGCGACACCAACGTGCCTGCGGGCTACAGCGTGCTGTACGTGCTCACCAGCGGCGCGGAGCTGACGATTCAGAACGTGGGCACGGAGCCGAGCTTCACCGTGGACAGCGAGGGCCTCTTCACCATCCACACCTTGGTGTACGACCCCGCGACGCTCGACCTGGGCATCGTGGAGCTGGGCGTGACCACGGGCGTTGACGTGCTGAACGCGGTGATCGCGAACAACATCTGCGCGAGCCTCGATGTGGCCGGCGCGGCCTTCAACGTGGAGGCCTGCGAGGCGGGCTGCACCGCCGATGCGGGCACGCTCACGGCGCGCAAGTACGGCTGCCTCGAAGGCGAGCTCACCATCAGCGCCGAGCCGAACGGCGACAGCAACGTGCCCGCTGGATACAACGTCATCTATGTGCTCACGAGCGGCGCCGAGCTGACCATCCAGAACGTGGGCACCGAGCCGAGCTTCACGGTGGACAGCGAGGGCCTCTTCACCATCCACACCTTGGTGTACGACCCCGCGACGC
>CAZJTB010000074.1:8049-9151 GCA_964548485.1 uncultured Chryseobacterium sp.
AACATCTGCGCGAGCCTCGATGTGGCCGGCGCGGCCTTCAACGTGGAGGCCTGCGGCACGGATGGCTTCAGCCTGGCCGTGGCACCTACGCTAGCCCGCGATGAGGTGTGGGTGCGCGTGATGCACACCGAGCCGAGGGCCGAGTTGGGCCTGTACACGGCACAAGGGGAACTGCTGACCACCATCCGCGCCATCGGCAGCGGCGAAACCATGCACCGCATCGGTCTCGCCGGGCTTCCGGTGGGGCAGTACATGGTGCGCCTGATCAGCGGCGGACGCATGGCGAGCCAGCGCTTCGTGCGCGTCGATTAACGGGGGTAGGGCCCCGAAAGGCCGGGTCCGGGCGCGAAGGCGAGCGATCGCCGGAGCGTCCGGATCCGAGCTTTTGTGCTCCGCCTCCCGGCATCCTGACGTTGCCAAGACAGAACATTGGCCCGGGGGCATGTTGCTTCGCGGCCGCTAATAAGCACCATCCATGCGCTACGCTACACTCTTCGCCGCTTCGCTCACCGCATCGGCGATCTCCGCACAAACTGTTGTCACCACCGCTCCGCAGAACGCCCAGCAGGCCTATTACAGCCTGAGCAATGGCCTGGTCACCAGCGTGGCCCTGGCCGATTGGGACCTGGCTTTCGAGCTCACCGGGATCACCGGCAGCATCCTGCTCAACACCGCCAAGGGACACAAGCTCTACAAGGCGCCCTACACGCTGGCCCAATGGGCCGGCATCGACACCACCGGCCTGCAGGCTTCGTGGCCCGAGCAGCACAACAGCGAGACCAACTGGAGCAGCGGCGCCTTCAATCAAGGCCTCACCGCGAATCCCTTCGACCTGGGCTGGGGCATCTACAACTTCGTCACGCACAACATCGCCGGCGACAGCTGCTTCGTGCTCAAGCTGAACACCGGCGCCTGGAAGAAGCTGCGCATCGACGGCTTCGCAGCGGCCACCAACAGCTTCACCTTCACGTGGTCCGATTTGGATGGCGGCAATGAACAGGTCGGAAGCCTGACCCGCTCCGCCTACCCGGGCAAGAACTTCGGCTACTACAACCTGTCCACCAACAGCGCGGTGGACCTGGAGCCGCTGGCGGCGCAGTGG
>CAZJTB010000075.1:0-9130 GCA_964548485.1 uncultured Chryseobacterium sp.
GACGCGGTTTACCTCAGCTGATCGCGCAGGGCAGCGGCGATGCGCGCGGCCGTTTCTTCCGGCGGCGCATCGGCGCGCACGTGCACCTGCGCGCGGGCATACACGGGCAGCCGCGCATCCAGCAACTCCATCACGCGCTCCTGCAGCGCATTGCCCTCCAGGCCGAAAAGCAGCGGCCGATCGCGGCCCGCCCGTTCGATCCGCGGCATGAGCGCTTCGAGCGGCACATCGAGCCAAACCACGGTGCCGGCGGCCAGCATGGACTCCAGATTGCCCCCTGCGATGGGCGTTCCACCGCCCATGGCGATCACCGACGGCTCACCGGCGAGCACCTCATGCAGCGTACGGGCCTCCTCCTCCCGAAAAGCCGCCTCGCCCGCGCGGCGCACGAACGGCAGCAAGGGGCCCACACGCGATTCGATCACGCGGTCCAGATCGATGAAGGGCAGGCCCAGCATGGGCGCCAGCAAGCGGCCCACGGTGCTCTTGCCGCTGCACATGAAGCCGATGAGCTGGATGTGGTTGAGTGGTGGGGGGTGATGCAAAAGGCGGTTGGGCTTTGATGAAAAGGCTCGTTGAGAGTTGGAGGTTGTCCTGGCTCAAGGCCGGGATGACGGGTTGGGGGTTGAAGGTTTTCGCGGCTCAAGGCCGCGATGACGGGGTGCGCGTTGGAAGTTGTCCCGGCTCAAGGCCGGTATGACGGGGTGAGGGTTGCTCCTCGGCATCGAACGCTGGCGAGGAGCGGGCATCAGCCAAAGAAAGAACTTCGCCGCCACGCCAATAGCCCTGAGCCGCGGCGCATGCACCATGAAGCTGATCGAGGCCAACGAACCGAAGACCCTGCGCGACTGGATGCGGCTGCCGTGGCGCATCTACGCCAGCGATGGCAATTGGATCCCGCACCTGAAGCAGGACATCGAGAAGGTCTTCGACCCGGAGCGGAACAAGCTCTTCAAGCCCGACCGGGACAACGGGAAGCGCGCGGAGGCGGCGCGCTGGGTGCTCTACAGCGATGCGGGCACGGCCATCGGGCGCATCGCGGCCTTCATCAATCCGCGCACCGCCTGGACCGAGAAGCAGCCCACCGGCGGCATGGGCTTCTTCGAGTGCATCAACGACCAGGCAGCGGCGAACGCCCTGCTGAAGACTGCCGAAGACTGGCTCAAGGCGCGCGGCATGCAGGCCATGGACGGGCCCATCAACCTGGGCGACCGCAACATGTTCTGGGGCTTGCTCATCGAGAACTTCACCGATGCACCCATCTACGGCACCAATTACAACCCACCCTACTACCGCGCGCTCCTGGAGGCCTACGGCTTCCGCCTCTGGTTCAACCAGCTCTTTTTCAAGCGCTCGGTCAGCGTACCCGCGCAGCCCATCTTCCACCGCAAGTACAATCAGCTGAAGAACGACCCCGACATCCACATCCACGACAGCACGGGGCGCAGCGTGCAGCAGATCGCCGAGGACTTCTGCACAGTGTACAACGACGCCTGGGTGGACCACGAGAACCACAAGCCCATGGAGCTCGCCGCGGCATTGAAGATCGTGAAGGCCATGAAGCCCGTGATGGACCCTCGATTGCTCATGTTCATCCGACATAAGGACCGGCCCATTGCCATGTACATCAGCCTGCCGGAGCTGAATGAGATCTTCCGCCACGTGAACGGCGACCTCAACTGGCTGGGCAAGCTGATATTCCTCTGGCACAAATGGCGCGGCACGGTGAAGACCATGACCGGCATCGTCTTCGGCGTGGCCAAGCCCTGGCAGGGCAAAGGCCTCGAGGGCGCGCTCATCGTCTTTGCGGAGAAGACCATCGTGGAGAAGAAGCTCTACCGCGACACCATCCTCACCTGGATCGGCGACTTCAACCCGCGCATGATCAAGGTGTGCCAGAACCTGGACGCCGTGAATTACCGCACCCTGGCCACCTACCGCCTGCTTTTCGACCGGTCGGCGCCCTATGAGCGCCATCCCATCATCGAGAAGAAGGAAAAATGAACCGTTTGCTGGCCTTGGCAAGATCTCTACATTTGCCGCCCCTTGACGCGGGGACCTTCGGGAAAGCGCGTCGGAGGACTCGGTAGCTCAGTTGGTAGAGCACAACACTTTTAATGTTGGGGTCCCGGGTTCGAGCCCCGGCCGAGTCACCAGTTCTTTCGCATTGTCCGCCAGGCGTGAGCGCTTGAATGGACCTGCCCAGGTGGTGAAATTGGTAGACACGCTACTTTGAGGGGGTAGTGGCCGAAAGGCTGTGCTGGTTCGAGTCCAGTCCTGGGCACCGAAGGTGCCAGAAGGCCCTGCGCAAGCGGGGCCTTCGGCTTTCCGGAGGAAAGCAGGCTGGCGAGAAGCCTTTCCCGGTCCTGCGGAGCGGAGAATCTCCTGAATCATGGAAAGATTCCCGGATGCAGCGCGAGTGGCCTCGGGATGCACAAGACTGCCCCAGACTAATGGGACCACCAATTCTGTCGGGGGTGTTAATCGTTGCGTGCGATTCGCTGGAGCTTCCTGGAAGACTTGCCCAACTCGCATCTAGCTTGGCCTGCATGATCAGGTCGATTGTGGCCCTGCCCGCCATTGGGCTGGTCGGCTTAGCGCAAGCTCAACGGATTCTGCCATTGGGCACGGGAGTCATCGGATACGTCAATACGCTTACGGTTTACAACGACGAGCTGATCGTGGGCGGCCTTTACTCCTCCTTCAATGGCAACCCGAGGAGGAACATTCAGGCATGGAGCGCCAGTGGACACAACACGATGCCTGGGGCTTTCGCAGGGACCGCGACCTGGGTGGATGCCACGGCCGTTTATGACGGCCATCTGATTGCTGGCGGAACGGAACCTCAGTTCGGCCACATCGCGAAATGGGATGGCGCGCAATGGTCCTCCCTAGGAGGCGGCTTTGGATCAAGGGTCCGCGCCATGACGGTCCGCCAGAACGAGTTGATCGCATGCGGCGATGGCGGCCTGATCCGTGCGTGGAATGGCACGCAGTGGACCACGTTGCTCGAACATGGCTCCGGCACCGTGTGGTCCGTAACGGACCATGACGGCATCCTTCACGCAGGCACGAGTTTCCCACCCTACCTCATGCGGCTCGTGAACGGGCAATGGCAACCGGTGGTAGCGGGCCTCAACGGCGCTGTTGAAGCCTTGCTGAGCAAGCCCGAGGGGCTTTATGCGGCTGGCGGCTTCACCATCGACGGCCAGCCAAATGCTTCATTCATCGTCCGGGTCTCTGGAAATGATGCCTTCGCCTTAGAAGGAGTCGCACCCATGAGTGGGATCAGACGGTTGATTCCTTGGCCCGGCACTGAAGCCTTCATCGCTTCTGGAGTGAATGAGTCCTTCACCGTTGGTGGTTCGATGCACGCTTCCTGGCTGCCAGGCGGCATCAGAACCATGGCCGCGTACCAAGGTGGGCTCGTCGTAGGCGGCACATTCAGCTATTCGCGGTTTCAGTGGGTCAAGGGATTGGGAAGGGTGGTGCCAGGGAGCGATATCGCCGTATCGGATATCGGTGACATCGGTGCCACAGCGACCGCCACCGGAATCCTTTTCAACGACACGTGGTCATGGCGGAAAGGATTCGAAGCTCCCATCGGGAGCGGAAGACACGCATTCTTCAGTGTTTCACCTTGGATTATGGGACTTGACGGCGATTCGCTTCACGGCACCTGCGCGCTGTACGATGCGGATCCGCTCAATGCGCCTTGGATGATCGGGCCCGCTGAGGCCATGCCCGATTCGGCGCGCGTGGAGCGCTTCGGTCAGGTATGGAAGCACGACCGATACATGATCCAAGACCATTCGGCGCACTACTCCGATGCCGGCTACACCCCACGGCACGAGCTGGCCTCATATCCGGGCAACCGGCCAGGGTCGGAGGAGCGCTTGGCGCCCTATTACGACTTGGATGGGAATGGCCAATACGATCCCGCTCAAGGCGACTATCCCATCATCAGGGGCGACCAATCCATCTATCGCCTTCTGAACGACCTCCAGCCCGTTCCGCCATCCGGCTTCCGGCCCATGGGGATGGAGTTGCATATCGCTCAAAGCGCCTTTCATAGCCCTTGGACCCCGGCTCTCCATGACCTCGTGCTCACCAGCTTCCGTTTCGTGAACCGCTCCGATCGTTCCTACCACGGCGTCCGGTTCGGACTGATGCTTGACTTTGACATAGGCCTTAGCGATGATGATGTGACGGGCTGCGATACGCTGCTGCACGCCGCCTTCGGCTACAATGCGCAGCCTTTCGATCCCGATGGCCTCAACTATCCGGGCTATGGCAGCCATCCGCCCGCTGCTGGCTGCGTGTTCCTGAACTCCCCGATGCGGTCCTTCATCACCCTGAATCGTGCGAACTCGAGCATGACCGACCCATCCGTACCAGTAGAATTCTACCACTTGCTGCTTGGCAGCTTCCCGGATGGCTCCCCTATCCTCGACCCAGAAGGCAATTTGACCACTTACATCTACCATGGTGACCCGAACACGCCGGGCGGATGGACCTCGCCGCCACCCACACCTGCACAACCGGACATTAGAACAGTCGCTGCAACGGGGCCATTCTCCATCGCCCCGGGCGATACACTCTGCTTCGACCTGGGCTTCGTGTTCGCTCAGGACAGCGCGGGCAACCACCTGAGCAGCGTAGCACTGCTGAAACAGCGCATCGCCGAACTACGAGCATGGTACGCGCACCAGGAGGTGCGCTGCGATGGGTCGAACGGCCTCGATACACGCGTCCCGGAAATGCCCATGAGCACAAGGCCCGTGATCTTCCCCAATCCAGCAGACCGTTCGACCACAATCCGACTGCCGGCCGGAACGCGCGTGCGACATGCCCAATTGCACGACGCGGAAGGACGCCTCTTGGAGACGCGGATCATCCCCGCCACCGACTCCTCCTTCATGCTGAATACCGCCCATCTGGCTGCGGGCCTTTACCACGTGCGCTTCACGGGCGGAGCTCCGATACCACCGGCTCGCTTCATGGTCGCGCATTGACGGGGCCTACTTTAGCCCACCATGGGCCAAGCCCCCTTCACCGGCCTCATCGTCCTCGAGACCGCCACCGTGCTCGCCGGCCCGGCAGTGGGCATGTTCTTCGCTGAGCTGGGCGCGCGCGTGGTGAAGGTGGAGCCTCCTGCAGGTGATGTGACGCGCGCATGGAAGCTGCCCGTTGAAGACCCGGGCAGCGCGGTGAGCGCCTACTTCAGCAGCGTCAATCATGGCAAGGAGCACCTGCGGCTGAACTTGAAGGAGCCGGCGGACCGGGCCCGCTTCGACGGGCTGCTGCGCGAAGCGCATGTGCTCATCACCAATCACCTGAAGGAGGATGAGGAGAAGCTCGGACTCACGCGCCAGCGCCTGCGCGGCCTGAACCCTGCTTTGGTGCACGGCCACATCAAGGGCTTCGCGAATGATCCGGCCCGCCCGGCCTTCGATGTGGTGCTGCAGGCCGAGACCGGCTGGATCAGCATGACCGGCACCGATGGGGATCATCCGGCCAAGCTCCCCGTGGCGGTGATCGATGTGATGGCCGCGCACCAGTTGAAAGAGGGCCTGCTGGTGGCGCTGCTGCAGCAGGCCCGCGTCGGTGGCGGCGCCTACGTGGAGGTCTCCCTGGAGGAGGCTGCGCTGGCCGCGCTGATGAACCAGGCCAGCAACCACCTGATGACGGGCGCCATCGCGCGGCCCATGGGCACGCTGCATCCCAACATCGCGCCTTACGGTGAGCTGTTCACCTGCGCCGACGGAGGCCGCATCATCCTCGCCGTGGGGAGCGATGCGCAGTTCGTTGCGCTATGCGCCGTGCTCGGCCTGCAACGATTGGCGGCAGATGCCCGCTTCCAAGGAAACCGTTCGCGCGTGGCGCATCGCGCGGCGCTGGCCGATGCGCTGGCCTCCGCATTCCGCGACGCTCAGCGCGACCAGCTGCTTGCCCGGCTCATCGCCGCCGGGGTTCCCTGCGGCGCGGTGAGGCCGCTGGACGAGGTGCTTGCTTCGCCGGCCGCGCGCGTCCTGGTGCAGGAAGAGCGCATGGGCGAGATCCTCACCAAGCGGTTGCGCGGCAACGTGTTCCGGATCGAGCGCGGCTGACGGCTCAGCCTTCCGTCTCCTTCGTCCAGATGGCCTCGGTGATGCTCTGGCCGTTCTTGAAGTAGAAGGTGCCCCACTTCGCGATCACCTTGCTGTACTCATCGGCCTTGTTGCCGTTCACCACCACGCGGCGGATGATCACCTTGTTGCCTTCGGTATAGCTCTCCTCGGTTACTCCCTGGGGGTACTCAAGCGCAAGACGGTTCTGATTGTAATCGGCGAAGGCCCGCTGCTGGGCGGTGGGCGTGGCGTCGAGCTGTTGCTTGTTGCGCTCGCGCAGCTGCTCACCGGTCCGCGCATACGAGGCCTCGCGGGCCAGCGCAACGCGCTTCTCCTCTTCCAGGGCCATCCGTCGCGCCTCGTTGGCCTCGTCGGCGGTCCGCTGGCGACCGGCCTGCTGCTCGATGACGCGCTCCACCTGCGCGCGCTGCGCGGTGGACCGCTCGGCGGCGATGGCAGCCCGCCGGGCTTCTGCATCGCGGATGGCGGTGGCGCTGCGGGCGGCATCGGCAGATGCTTCGGCCTGCTGCTGCGCCCGTGCGCCCTCATCGGTGAACCGGCGCTCCTGCTGGGCCACGGCCGCATCGTGCTGCTGACCGCTCAGCGTGCTGTTGCGCTCACGCCGACGCGCCTCTTCACGCTCCAGCTCATCCTTGAAGCTGCCCACCTGCTCGGCGCTCACCTGGCGCCGAGCCTCGTCGCCCTGGTAAAGACCAGCGCGCTGTTCCTCCATGCGCGCCTTGCCCCGCACCGCATCGTTGCGGCGGGCGGCGGCCTCCTCCGCGTTGGCCGCATCCTCGGCGGCCAGGTCGTCGCGCAGCTTGCGGATGCGCTCCCACTTCTCGCGCTCCTCGCGCTCGAAGGCATCGCGCAGGAACTGCTCCGCCTCCATCTCCTTGCGCGAATCAACCGTGGTGCTGCGGCGGCGGCCCTGCTCCTCCTTCTCCAGCCGCGCCCGCTCGGCGGCCAGCAGCGCTTCCTGGCGCAGGCGCTCCTCCTCCGCCAGGATGCGATCGATCTGCTCCATCTTGGCCAGGGGATAGGTCTCGCCCGGCTTCAGGTCGCTGGCCTCGGCGTAGAGGCCGCGCGCGCGGGCATAGTCCTTCGCTGCAAGGGCTTCATCCGCCTGGACGATGGAGCTGCGGTAGCGCTCATCGAGGGCCTTGGCATCGTCGCGCAATCGGCGCTGGCGCTCTTCTTCAGCACGGCGTGCTTCGGCATCGCGCTCCGCCTGGGCCGCACGCTCCGCTTCGAGCCGGGCGCGGGCGTCGGTATCGGCCTGGCGGCGACGCTCGGCATCCTCCGCTTCGCGCCGCAGGCGCTCCTGCTCCTCCCGGCGCCGTTGCTCTGCCAAACGCTCGGCCTCGCTCTTGTTGCGCGCCAGCTTCTCCAGTTCGGCATCGATGGCGGCCAAGCGGTCCTTCGGGTACTTCTCCTGCGGCTTCAAGCCGAGCGCTTCGGTGAACCGCTCGCGCGCGCGCTCGAAGTCCGCGCCCTGGAAGGCGATGTCGCCCGCCGTGATGGCCGCCTGGTAGCGGCGCTGCAAGTCGGCCTCCTCCTCCCGCTTGCGACGGGCCTCCTCTTCGGCACGGGCGCGCTCGGCCGCAGCCAGCTGCGCAGCCAGGCGATCCGCCTCATCCTTCGCTGCCTTATCGGCAGCAGCCCGTTCGGCTGCTTCCTTGTCGGCTGCGGCTTTCCGTGCCAACTCCGCCAGGATGGACTCGATCTCCGCGAGCCTGTTCTTCGGATGCGCCTCCTCAGGCTTCACACCCAGCGCATCGCTGTAGGCCGTGCGCGCCGTCTCGTAGCGCTTGGCGGTGAAATCACGGTCGGCCGCGGCGATCAGATCCGCGTAACGCTTGTCGCGATCGGCTTTCTCGCGCGCGAGGCGCTCCTCTTCCGCCTTGGCCTTGGCGGCCGCATCAAGGCGCGATTCGATGTCGGCGATGCGGTCGCGCGGATGGCGCTCCTCGGGCTTCAGCGCGGAGGCATCCTTGTAATCGGATAAGGCCAGCGAGAGCTTCTCGGCCGCGTAGCTCTTATCCGCCCGCGTGATCAGCTCGGCATACTTCGCTTCACGCTCGCGCGCCTTCCGCTCCTCTTCCTCGCGACGGGCCTTCTCCGCGATGCGGGCATCGGCCTCCGCGATCCGGTCCTTCGGGTATTGCTCGGCGGGCTTCAGCCCCAGGGCTTCCTGGTACTTCGCCTTCGCGCCCGCGAACTCCTCGCGGCCGAAGAGCCCATCGGCCGCAGCGATGGCCTCATCGTATTTGCGCTGAAGCTCGGCCTGCTTGCGCCGTTCCTCGGCTTCAGCTTTCTTCTGCGCGATGAGCGCGATGCGGTCCTTGGGATAACGCTCGGTGGGCTTCAAGCCGGACGCTTCATTGTACTTGGCCAGCGCAGGCTCCCATTCCTCCTTGCCGAAGGCCGCGTCGCCGGCGGCGATGGCGGCATCGTACTTCTCCTGCAGCTCACGGGCCTTCCGCTCTTCATCCGCCTTGCGGGCCGCTTCCTCCTTGCGGCGTTGCATGAGTGCGATCTGGTCCTTGGGGTATTGCTCCTTCGGCTTCAGCCCGCTGGCCTCGGTGAACTTGGCGATGGCCTCGTCCCATTGCTCCGATGAACCGGCTTGCAGGCCGGCATCGAGCAGGGCCTTGTAGCGCTCGTCCAGGTCCTTGGCCTTGCGCTCCTCCTCGGCCTTCTTCGCGAGCTCCTCACGCTTGCGGGCAATGGCGGCGATCTGGTCCTTGGGGTACTTCTCCTCGGGCTTGAAGCCCAGCGCTTCGTTGTACTTGGCCTCCGCCTCATCGTAGCGCGCGGCGGTGAAGGCGACATCAGCCTGGGCGATGGCGGCCTGGTACTTCTGCTGAAGCTCCCTGGCGAGCCGCTCCTCTTCGGCGCGCTTGGCCTCATCCGCCTTCTTCTGGACGATGGCGGCGAGCTGGTCCTTGGGGTACTTCTCCTCCGGCTTCAGCGCGGAGGCCTCGGTGTACTTGGTGGTGGCGATGTCCCAGCTGGAG
>CAZJTB010000076.1:0-9112 GCA_964548485.1 uncultured Chryseobacterium sp.
TGGCCAGCTAGTTCGGTACAACAGCTTCGGACCGGGCGCACTCTTGTGGACACGGTATTGCGGAGGAGTAGTGGAGTTCAACTCGCTGTCTCAAGTGAAGATTGAACAGCACCCGATCGTTTCCCTGCGCAATAACAACTACTGGAATCCGAACAACACGACACTATACAACGCGTCCTTCGATGAGCTCCCTTATTTCCACGACCCCCTCTACGACTCTACCGCAGGTTATTGGAAGGCCCATAACCTGCTACTGACGGGGAAGTCATCCTTGCTGGCTGATCATGGCGTGCTCGATATCGACAGTGTCCCGCGCCTGCTACCCGATGCTTCGGCCGCCAACACCATCTGCGTATCGGCTGACGAATTTCCCGATACTCTGAAGCTGGACTGCGGCGAGCGCATCGCGCTGCGTTTGTGTCCAGGCCAAGAGCAGTTTGCGCTCTACCCGCTTCCATGGAACGGGTCAATTGATATGGCCGCATTACCCTTAGGCCAAGGCATGTATGTGTTCCTTGTAGATGCCACTGGGAGTCACTTGGATTCATGCTGGGTGTATCGCGGGCCTTATCCTGAGATGAACACGGTCCAACTCTATTCGTATTGCGGCTTCCCGGTCGAGGTGCACGCCTTGTACCCCTTATTCGCTGACTCCATGCGATGGGAGCCCGCGTGGTTATTCGAATACCCGAACCAGCCCCTGCAGACGGTGCAAAGCGATACGACCGTGCTGCTTACGGCCAATGTCTTCAGCGCGATCTGCGGCACCCTCCAGCAGTCATTCCAATTGAATGTCGCGGAGGTTCCATACGCCTATTTCACCGAGGTCGTCGATTTGAATACTGTCCACTTCGATGCGTGGTCCAGCTGCTGCGACAGCATCCGATGGGAACTAGGCGATGGCACAAGCTCCGACGACGATAGCCTGACGCACGTTTACGCATCGAATGGCTCTTTCCTCGTCACCCTCACGTGCTGGCTGCAAGGCGATAGCGGTGTGACCTACACGTATGTCTCCATCCAAGGGGTCGGCGTGGAAGAACACGAACCAATCGCCGTTGCGGCCTATCCCAACCCAGCGAGTAATCTAGTGCACATCACCGACGGACCCTATGGCTCGGTGATTCGAATAAGACTCATGGATAGCTTGGGCAGGCTGGTGCTTGAACGGAATGGCGTAATGCCGATCCTTCTTGATGTGGGGCATCTAACCGGTGGTCGCTACCTTTTACGGTTGGAGCACTCTTCCAGGCACTCCACCATTCCGCTCATCATCCAACGCGAGTGATTCCGCTATGGCCTTTTCAGGCGAGCGATGCCGTTGCTTGGTCGCCCTTCATTGATAGTATCGTGCTGAGTGCAGTGCATAACCCGAGGAAAGGCGCAGCGGCGGGCGTATCGCCCTGCAGCACAGCGGGGCGGCCCACATCACCGGCCTCGCGCACGCTCTGGATCAAGGGCACTTCGCCCAGGAAAGGCACCTTGAGTTCTTCCGCAAGCGCCTTCGCGCCGCCCTTGCCGAAGATGAAGTACTTGTTCTCCGGCAGCTCAGCGGGCGTGAACCACGCCATGTTCTCCACGATGCCAAGCACCGGCACGTTCACGCTGGGCAGCCGGAACATGCCCACGCCTTTGCGCGCGTCGATGAGCGCCACAGGCTGCGGCGTGCTCACGATGATGGCGCCACTTAACGGCACGGCCTGGACCAGCGAGAGATGGATGTCGCCCGTGCCGGGCGGCAGGTCGATGAGCATCACATCGAGCTCGCCCCAATCCACGTCCTTGATCATCTGCTCCAGCGCCTTGGTGGCCATGGGGCCGCGCCACACGATGGCCTGGTCGGTCTGCGCGAAGAAGCCGATGCTGAGCAGCTTCACCCCGTAGCTCTCCACGGGTACGATCCAATGCTTGCCGTCGCGCTCGCGGGTGCCGGGCTTCTCATGCACCACATCGAACATCAGCGGCATGCTGGGGCCGTAGATGTCGGCATCGATGAGGCCCACGCGCAGGCCACGCGCGGCAAGCCCTGCGGCGAGGTTGGCCGTGATGGTGCTCTTGCCCACGCCGCCCTTGCCGCTGGCGATGGCCACGATATGCTTCACGCCGGGCAGCACCTTGCGCACGTTGGCCCGCTCACCGCTGAGCGGCGAAACCTGCACCTGCACGCTCAGCTCCTGGCCCAGCGCCTGCTTCACGTTGAAGACGACGGCCTCCTCCATGCGCTTGCGGCTGTGCATGGCGGGGTTGCTCACCTCCACGCTCACATGAATGGTGTTCCCTTCGATCCGGATGTCGCGCACGAGGTCGAGCGCCACGATGTCCTTCTTCAGGTCGGGCTCGATGATGCGGGAGAGGGCTGCGAGTACGGCTTCGCGGGTGATGGGCATGGCGGCCGCGAAGCTATCGCCGCTTCAGGGCTTCCCTTGCACCATTCGCGCCCGGGCCGCAGCGGCGTAGAAGCCCCCCGCGCCGGCGATGCGCGCGAAGGCCTCCTGTGCGGCAGCCTGCTCGCCCAGTCGCTCCAAGGTGAGCGCATGGTACCAGGCGGCCTCCTCATCGAACACATCCACGCGATGCGAGGCCGCGCGCTGAAGGAGTCCTCGCGCCCGCTCCAGCAGGCCCAGGTTGTAAGCGCAGAGGCCGGCATAGAAGAGCGCATTCACGTCATCGGGATACTGGCGCAGCACGAAGCGCAGGTCGTCAAGCGCGCCCTTGTGGTCGCCCGCCGCGAACCGGCCGATGGCCTCATCCATGTACGCCGTGTAAGGCAGCAGCACCTCCTCGCCGTTGGCGCGCTGCTGCTCCTGCGCATCCACGAACCTGGCCAGCACGCCCGCGTCAGCGGAACGCACAAAAGCGTCATTGGCGTGCAGCTCCTTCGGGTGCACGAGCTTCAGGTCGTGCAGGAAGATCAATTGCCATGATGCGCCTGACCGGCGCCTGGTCAATGGCTCCGGATGATCGATGGCAGGACGCATCGCCGGGTTTCGGGCCGCGAGTTGATCAAGGCTGTCGCGCGTGATGCGCGGCACGGCGGCCGCACGCGTGTGCAAGGCCTCCGGCTCATGCCCGATGCGCAGCGATTCAGGTTGCTCCTCCGCCGCATCGATCTCCATGCCGAATGCCGAATCCGCGCTGGAAGCCATCGCATGCGCTTCAACCTGTGCACCTGAGCCAAGCTGATCAGGCCGGACGGCCCCATCATCGGCGGAACGGCCCAGGAGAATGGCCGCGCCCACCAGCACGATGCAAGCGCCACCGAAGGCCCAAGGCTTCCACACTCCGGTGCGCGGGCGAAGCGGATCGAGCGATGCCATCGCGGCGCCCTCCATCATCAGCCCATCGAGCGCATCGGCCAGCAGCGGATCGGCCTCCAGGTGCGATTCGATCCATTGACGGCGCCCGGCATCGAGGCGGCCCTGGGCATAGGCCAGCAGCTCCTCGCGCGTGGGTGCGCCTTGCGGGGCGAAGGGGTTCGGTTCAGGGGTTCTGGTCGGCATGGCGGGTAAGGATGATCCGCAGGTTCCTTCGTCCATTCTGCAGATGGCTGCGCACCTGCTCCACGGAAAGGCCCGTGCGCTGCGCGGTCTGCTGGTAACTGTTGCGCTCCAGGTGGAAGATCCGGATGCACGCGCGCTGCTGCGCATTCAATTGGTCGATGGCCGCTTCCAATTCCTGCAGCGAGGCCTCGCGCAGCTCGGCCTCGCCGAACGGCTCGGCCACGGGCTCCACGGCCTCGTCGAAGCGGGCACTGGGCTTCTCGCTGCGAAGGGCCAACAGGCAGCGGTTGCGCATCACGGTGTGCACCCAGGGCCGGAAGCGCTCCACTTGATGCTTCCGCAGGAGCCCGGGCAGCGAGGCGAAGAGCTCCACCACCTGGTCCTTGCTGCGGTCGGGGTCCTTCAGGTACTTCATGCCCACGCCGTAGAGCAGGTGCGCATAGCGGTCCCAGAGCATGCCCAAGGCCGACTGGCGCCCGCCGCGCAGGGCGAGCACCAGTTCCTCATCGGTGGATGACACGTCCGGTTTCCGGCGCAGGAGCATGCCACGAAGATCAGTCGGCGGATTCGATGGCCTCGCTGGCGCGCTGCGCCTCGCGCATGCGGGCGTGCTGCACCATCTCCTGGTAGCTCTTCGTCTCAATCACGATCACGCCGCCGGTGACATCGCCATACCGCGCGGGCAGCCCGCCGGTGTACACGCTCACGCTGCTGATGGCCGAGGGTGGCACACGCGGCACGGTGCCGCTCACCTTCACGCCATCGATGAAGCTCACCATGTTCTCGGTGCGCGAGCCGCGGAAGTAGAGCCCATCGCCGTTGGGCGCAGGGGTGACCCCGGCGAACTGCGAGCCCATGAAGCGGATGGGGTCCTTCAGGGTGGGCACCTTGGCGATCTGCTCGGCCCGCAGCGTCATCCGGCTGGGATCGTCGATGGTGATCAGCGGGCTTTCGCTCACGCGCTCCACCTTCTCGAACACCTTGAGCATGGGGATCTGCATGCGGATGTTCCTCAGGTAGGTGGCGCGGTCAGCGCTCACCTCCACGCCGATCTCCTCATAGTCCGTATAGCCCACGAAGGTGACCTTCACCGCGTAGCGGCCGGGAGGCAGGGGCTTCAGCACGAAGCGGCCATCGAGGTCGGTGGTGGTGCCGAAGAGCTCGCCGTTCACCTGCGTGGCCACGTTGGCCATGGGCACCGGCCCGCCTTCGGGATCGAAGACCCTGCCCCGGATCTCGCCCAGGTGCTGGGCCTTTATCGCGGTGGCCAGCATCATGGCGGCCAGCAGCGCATTCGCATGGGTTCGCATCGTAGTCGGTTTCCCCTAGGATGCGCGAAGCCCCCGGATCGCACACGCCAGCAGGCAGGAACCGCTACAGCTCCTCGGCCACCACCTCGCGCACGCCGGGCACCTCGTGCCGCAGCAGGTTCTCGATCCCCTGCTTCAGGGTGACCGTGCTGCTGGGGCAGCCGCTGCATGAGCCGCGGAGCGTGACGGTGACCACGCCATCGCTGAAGGAACGGAACGCGATATGGCCGCCATCGCCCTCGACGGCCGGTCGGATGTACTCCTCCAGCACGCGGATGATCTTCTCATCGTCCGGACCCGTCGCCTGTGCATGGGTGCTAGCGCGCTCGTTGGCATCGGCCAGGGCCTGCGCCGGCGCATCGTCGTACACCACGCGGCCATCGGTATTGAGGTACTCCTGGATGTACTCGCGCAATTCGAGCTGCACGAGATCCCAAGTGACCGCCTCGTTCTTGGTGACGGTGATGAAATTGCCGCTGATGAACACCCCGGTGACGAAGGGCAGGTTGAAGACCTTCTCGGCCAGGGGCGAAACGCCTTGCGGCTCATCAGGATGCCTGAACTCGAGCAGCCGACCATCCTGCACGAGCAGGCGGCTGCTCACGAAGCGGAGGCTCGCGGGATTCGGGGTCTGCTCGGCATACACCGTAACAGGCGGGCGCTTGGTGGTTTCCATACCGGCGCGAAAGTAGGCCCGTGGCATCCCAAGGCTGCTCGGCCGATATCCGCCGTCCCATTCCGGTCAGACCTACTTTCGCCATCGCATGCGGGCCTTCCTCCGTCGCCACCCGTGGTTCAGCGCCGTCATGGCGATGCTGCTGCTCTTCGCCACCAGCGGCACATCCATCACGCGCATGACTTGCCTGTCCGGCGGCCACAGCGTGCTGGCGGTGGGGCTCATCGGCGATTGCTGCCCCGACGAGGAGCATGACGGCGACGCGCTCCTGGCAACCTGCTGCGATTTCGGATCGGCGACCAGCCCGGTGGAAGACCTGCTCCCGGGCGGATCGGGCGAATACCAGCTGCTTCCCTTCACCCTGATCCCCGACGGCGCAGCGGTGAAGGACACCGCGCCACTGAGGCGCATCGGATGGCTGCAGACGCGGCCGCCCTCGCACAACGCGCCTGACCGGCTCTCCCGGCTGGGCAGTTGGCTGATCTGAGCAGAGGACCGATTCCGCCGCGCTGTCCGCGGCGATGCACCGTCCTCCACCTCACTTCAGCAGCCGAATGCTCCCGAATCGAATCGTTCTTCTTCCCGTCCTGCTGCTCTGGCTCCAGGCGCAGCCGCAGACCATCACCGGCAAGGTGGTGGCGCTCGATGGCGGCGAAGCGCTGCCTAGCGCCAATGTGCACTGGCTGGGCACGGGCATCGGCGCGGCCACCGCGCCCGATGGCAGCTTCAGCATCGCCGCGCCTCCGCTATGGCCTGCGCGCCTGGTCGCCTCGTTCGTGGGGTATCGCGCTGATACGCTGCTGCTGCGCGAAGCGCCCGCAAGCCCGGTGCGCATCGCCCTGCGCTGGGCGGTGGCCATGGGCCCGGTGGAGATCGTGGAGCGCGCCGATGCCACCTACCTGAGCACCCGCACCGTCGACGCCACCGAGCGGATCGGGCAGAAGGAGCTCAGGCGCGCCGCATGCTGCGACCTCAGCGAGAGCTTCGAGACCAACGCCACGGTCGATGTGAGCTTCAGCGACGCGGTCTCCGGCACCAAGACCATCCGCATGCTCGGCCTCGACGGCAAGTACGCGCAGATGAGCCTGGAGAACGTGCCCTTCGTGCGCGGACTCTCCACCTCGTCGGGCCTCACGCTCATCCCCGGCACCTGGATCAAGGACATCAACCTGAGCAAGGGCGTGGGCACCGCGGTGAACGGCCCGAATGCCACGACCGGGCAGATCGACCTGTGCCTGGTGAACCCGCTGGATGAGCCGCCGCTCTTCGTGAACCTGTATGGCAACAGCCAGGGGCGCATGGAAGCGAACATCCATGCCGCGCAGCGCACCGGGCGCAACAGCGCCAACCTGCTGCTGCTGCATGGCAACTGGTTCGACCGCGCCATGGACCAGAACAGCGACGGCCTGCTCGACATGCCGCGCACCAAGCGCATCAACGTGATGAACCGCTGGATGCACCTGGATGAGAAGCACAGCGGCCAGCTCACCGTGCGCGCGGTGCACGATGAGCGCATCGGCGGGCAGGATGAGCGGCATGCGGGCCCGCCATCGCACGAGCAACATGGCCTCGGGCTCTACCGCATCGATGTGCTGAACCGCATGATCGACGGGCTGGCCAAGCACGGATGGGTGTTCAAGGACGATCCGTCGAAGAGCATCGGGCTCATCGCGAGCGGCCGCTGGCACGAATCCCGCTCCACCTACGGCCTGCGCGATAACCTGGGCGAACAGCGCAGCGCCTACCTCAGCGGCGTGTACCAGCAGCTGCTGCGCGACGGCAACGACCAGATCAAGGCGGGCGTGAGCTTCCAGTACGATGATTACGAGGAGCGCTTCATCAGCCGCCGTCCAGAGGCGCCGGGCGACACCCTGCAGGCGCTCGACCTCGGGCGCACCGAGCGGATGCCCGGCCTCTTCGCCGAGCACACGCTGAAGCGCGGGCGACTCACCCTGGTGAGCGGCCTGCGCTTCGATGGCAACGACCGCTTCGGCAACGCGCTGAGCCCGCGCCTGCATGCCAAGTACGATGCCGGCCCGCTCACCGCGCTGCGCGCCAGCGTGGGCCACGGATTCCGCACCGCCAACCCGCTCGCCGAGAATGCCGCCGTTATGGCCAGTTCGCGCTACATCGCCCTGGAGGGAACACTGGGCATGGAGCGCGCCTGGAACATGGGCGCCAGCGTGCTGCACAAATTCAAGTGGCTCGGCCGCAAATGGGCCGTGGGGTTCGATGCTTATCACACGCGCTTCACCCAGCAACTGGTGGCCGACCTGGACCGCGACCCGCAGACCCTGGCCCTGTACATGCTCGATGGCGCTTCGTACGCCAACAGCCTGCTCACCGACATCCAGATCGGGCTGTCGCGCTCCCTGCAGCTCAAGCTGAGCCATCGATGGTACGAGGCGCGCACCACTTACGATGGCCGCCTGCTCGACCGGCCCTTCGTGCCCAACCACCGCGGCCTCATCGACCTTGCCTTCACCAGCCCCGACGAGCATTGGCGCTTCGACATCAACCTGAACCTCTTCGGCCCGGGCCGCCTGCCCGATACACAGCCCAATCCCACGGAGGCCCTGCGCTTCCCGGAGCTTTCACCCGCATTCGGCACGCTCCACGCGCAGGTCACACGCGCCTTCAAGGCCTGGGAATTCTATCTGGGCGGAGAGAACCTCACCAGCACCCTGCAGCAACGGCAGGTGATCGCCGAGACGGACCCCTATGGCCCTTACTTTGATGCCAGCCTCATCTGGGGGCCCACGAACAAGGCCATGCTCTATGGCGGCCTGCGCTACACACTGAACCGAAACACCAACCACGAATGAGAACCGCCATCATCCTCCTTGCCTTTCTGGCTGCAGGCACCGCAAACGGCCAGAAGCAGCTGGCCCAGCTCGACATCGTGAGCAGCACCGTGTGCGACATGTGCAAGGAGACCATCGAGAAGGAGCTGATCTACGAGAAGGGCGTGAAGAAGGTGGACGTTGACCTCGCCGCCTCCAGGGTGCATGTGGAGTACGATGCCAAGAAGAACACCCCGGAGAAGCTCCGCGCGGCGCTCATCAAGCTGGGCTATGCGGCGGACGGCACACCTGGGGACCCCGTGGCCTTCAAGAAGCTGCCCGCCTGCTGCCAGAAGGAAGGGTGCGGTAAATTGCCTTGATAGCGGGTTGCCGGTTGAACGGGTTGAGGGTTGCAGGTTGCCGCACCCGGTTCCAACCCTCAACCGGCCTCTTGTCAACCTTCAACCCCCAACCGCAGATGGCTTTGATCCGAACCGTGCGCGGCTTCACACCGAGAATGGGCCTCGATTGCTTCCTGGCCGAAACGGCCGTGGTGATCGGCGACACAGTGATGGGCGACCAGTGCAGCGTGTGGTACAACGCCGTGGTGCGCGGCGACGTGAACAGCATCCGCATCGGGCACCGGGTGAACATCCAGGACGGCGCCGTGCTGCATTGCACCTACGAGCGGGCGGCGCTCACCATCGGCAACGATGTCAGCATCGGGCACAATGCCATCGTGCATGGCTGCACGGTGCACGACAAGGTGCTCATCGGCATGGGCGCCATCGTGATGGACCATGCCGTAATCGGTGAGGGCAGCGTGATCGCCGCCGGCGCCGT
>CAZJTB010000077.1:0-1660 GCA_964548485.1 uncultured Chryseobacterium sp.
TTCACCAACCGTCAAGGCGAAAATCTGGCGTACAGCGAAGTGATTCGCCGTACTTGGAAAAACGGCAAGATGGTGGAGGAGCTCTACCTGATCGGTCAAACGATCGAAGCTCCGAAAAAGAGTGCGGCTAAGAAGCCTTCCAAAAAAGAAGCGGCACAGGATGTACAGCCCGCCGCTGCAAAATCGGTCGAACCCGCCAACAAGCCCAAGGCGGCCAAAGTGACCGAAAAGGCTCCTAAAGCCGTTGAAGTGCAGTCGGAAAAGGCAGTTTCCGCTCCCAAAGCCGAGAAAAAGTCGGCTCCCAAAGCGGAAAAGACCAGAACCGGGCGCAAGTAAATCCCTGACAGCATAGTAGTTTGAGCATAACACAGAGCAGTAATGTAGGACCCGTCACGCGCAATGCAGGACGGGTTTTTTTTATTTTTGCGCCATGTTAGCACACTCCCGAGCATTTTTACTGATTCTCGATGGCTGGGGCCTCGGCCCCAATCCTGAGGCCGATGCCATCCGACAAGCCCATACGCCGTTCATGGACGACCTGATGCGGCAATACCCTCACAGCACCTTGGTCACCTACGGCGAGGAAGTCGGCCTGCCCGAAGGGCAAATGGGCAACTCCGAGGTCGGCCACACGAACATCGGGGCGGGCCGTATCGTGTGGCAGGAATTGGCCCGGATCAACAAGGCTGCCCGTGAGGGGGAACTGGCGCAAAACAATGTGCTCGCCGCCGCACTCGATTATGCCAAGGCCGCCAAAGTCCATGTACACTTGCTCGGATTGGTGTCTGACGGCGGTGTCCACTCACACATCAACCACCTGAAGGCGCTCTGCGACTTGGCGCATCAGGTCAGGGTGCCCGGCGCATTCATTCACGCCTTCACCGATGGGCGCGATACGGACCCGCGCAGCGGCCGCGATTACATGCGATCATTCCTGCGCTCCATCGAAGGCACCGGCGCGCGCGTGGCCAGCGTGGTGGGGCGCTACTACGCCATGGACCGCGACAAGCGCTGGGAGCGCGTGAAGGTGGCTTACGACATGCTGGTACGGGGCACAGGCACAGCCGTGAAGGACCCGCTGGAGGCCTTCGATCGCAGCTATGCCGCCGGGGTGACCGACGAATTCATGCATCCGCACGTGGTGCTCGATGCGAAGGGTGCGCCCCTGCCTCGCATCAGGCCGCACGAGGCGGTCATCTGCTTCAACTTCCGCACCGACCGGTGCCGCGAGATCACCCAGGCGCTCACACAGCAAGCTTTCCCGGAGCAGGACATGGAGCCGATGCCGCTGCACTACGTGACCATGACGGAGTATGACGCCACCTACCGCGACGTGCACGTGCTCTTCCGCAAGGACGACCTGCGCATGACGCTGGGCGAGGCGGTGAGCATGAATAGCCGGCAGCAGATCCGCATCGCGGAGACGGAGAAGTACCCTCACGTCACCTTCTTCTTCAGCGGCGGCCGGGAACAGCCCTTCCCCGGAGAACGGCGGATCATGCTGCCTTCGCCCAAGGTGGCCACCTACGACCTTCTTCCCGAGATGAGCGCCCAGGCCATCGCCGATGCCATCGTGCCCGAACTGGCCGCGAAGAGCGCTGACCTCGTGGTGCTCAACTTCGCCAATCCCGACATGGTGGGGCACACGG
Organism: uncultured Chryseobacterium sp.; assembly: GCA_964548485.1. GTDB lineage: Bacteria > Bacteroidota > Bacteroidia > Flavobacteriales_F > PHOS-HE28 > PHOS-HE28. The sequence continues at coordinate 1,650 of CAZJTB010000077.1, forward strand.
GCGTGCTGGAT
>CAZJTB010000077.1:1682-5304 GCA_964548485.1 uncultured Chryseobacterium sp.
AGGCCGTGGAGACCACGGACCGCTGCGCGCGCCTGGTGGTCGATGCTGCTCGGGCCGCCGGTTACAGCGCGCTCATCATCGCCGACCACGGCAACGCCGACAAGGCGCTGAATCCGGATGGAAGCCCCAACACCGCCCACACCACCAACCCGGTGCCTGTGATCGCGCTCACCGACAAGCCCGTGCGCCTGCGCGATGGCGTGCTCGCTGATGTGGCGCCCACGCTGCTCGAACTGATGGGCATGGAAAAGCCCGTCGAGATGACGGGCTCTTCGCTGCTCATAGCAGGCTGATCACCAACCGTTGCGCAGGATGGTGAGGTGGCCGGTGTACGGCTCATCCTTGCGCGCCACCTTCACCTCGTAGAAGTAGGTCCCATCGGGCAGGTCGCCGCCATCCCATTGGTTGCGGTAGTTGCTGGCCGAGTACACCTCCTGCCCCCACCGGTTGAAGATCTTCACCGTATTGGTCACGTAGAGGATGCCCTCGATCACGAACTTGTCGTTGTTCCCATCGCCGTTGGGCGTGATCACGTTAGGGATCACCACGTCGCAGATGGTGGTGACCACCACGACATCCTGCGCGGTGCGTCCGCATTCGTCGGTGACGGTAATCGTGTAGTTGCCGGGAACCTGGATGGTCACATAGGTGCCGGGGCCGGAATCACCGGTGGACCATTCGTACGACAAGGCGCCCACCCCACCGATGCCCTGAGCCACCAGCAGGATGCTATCCGGCCGGCACTCGATGAGGACATCGGTTGTTTCCACCCCGATGAACGGCGCATCCACCAGGGTGATGGTGACGCTGGCGCTGGCGGTGCGGCCGCAGGCATCGGTGAAGGTGGCCGTAATGGTGACGGTCTCACCGTCATCGGCAATGCCATCCTCGATTGCGCTGAAGGGCAGCCCGATATTCAGCACGCCATCGGGGATCAGGCCTTCCGTGGGCCACGCGAAATCCTGGCCGGGGCTGGCCGTGCCCGAGAAGGTGAACACCAGGGGCACATCGCCGGGCACGCCTTGCGGCCTGATGATGTTCACCGTGGTGCGGTCGCAAGCCTCCATCACGGTGCTCGGGCCGATGATGCTCATCGAGAGGGGGGGCAGTGGATCGAGTTCCACGAAGAACTGAGCCACCGCGGTTGAGCCACAATCATCGGTGACCAGGGCCTGATAGACCGTGTTCTGCGTGGGCGAAACGGTGATGGAGGGCCCGGAAAGGCCACCTGGCCAGGTGATGGTGTAGGGTGGGAAGCCGCCTGATACCACCGGCGTGAGGGTGGCCGAGCCTCCGCAGGGAATCACCGAGGTGCCGCCTTGGATCACCACCGGGGGCGAAGGGATGATGAAGAAGGTGAACTCGTTGGTGATGGTGATGCCCGCGCAGGGTGACTCGGAGCTGAGCGTGAGGATCACCGTCTCCGGGCCATCGGGATCGATGGGGCAGATGAAGGTAAAGGAAAGATCGGTGACGCCCGGCAGGAACACGAGCGAATCCGGGAAGGCGGGCACGTAATCCACTCCGGCTGTGGCCGTGCCGCTGGCGATGATGTACACCACGCTGGTATCGTTGGCCGCGCCCGTCTGGTTGAAGTTGATCGTGACCGGGTAGCAGCTCTCCATGATGGTGTTGCTGCCGATGATGCCCGGACCCGGCGTGAGCGAAGGCACGAAGGGGGTGCTGGTGAAGCTGCCCGCCTCCAGGAACACGCCGGAGTCGAACGAGCTGTCCGAGCCATCGCCGATGGCCATCTTGATGTGGTAGGTCTGGCCGCATTGAACGGGCCAGCGCGCGGTGAGGACAACGGTGAAGCCATCGTAGCACACCGTGGCGCCGGCTCCGTTGTTCACGTAATACTGGTTGTTGCTCTGCCAGTTCGGGTCGGCGGCCGCGCAGATGGAAGCCTGCCCGCCCGAGGTGCCGGGCACGCCGGGATTCACCGTGTTGATGGCGATCGGGATGGAGGTGCTGCCCGGGATGAGGGCGATGTTGATGGCGCCGTTCTGGAAGGGGCCGGTGATGCCAGGGCCGCTGAGGAAGAAGCCGAAGGCATCATTGAAATCGGTGCAGGCATATTCGGGGTACTCCTCCGAGCCGAAGACGTAGCGGAACTTCACCGTATCGCCCACCGGCACGAAATCGAACTCGAGCACCGCGCGATCGTTGATGATCTGGTTGGCCAGAATGGCCAGGTCGGGGTCGCTGCCGGTGTTGTTGATGCCGCTGGCGAAGTACGAACCCGGATTCGCCACCTGCTGCACCTCGCCCGAGGTGAGCAGCACGCCGGCCGTGAGCCCCAGGTTGGTTCCGCTGGCCGTGAAGGAGCCGCTCCCCGGCTGGGCCGTGGCGGGTCCCAAAACGCCGTTGAAGCTCACATTGCTCACAGTGACACCGGAGCCCAGCAGCACATCCTGCACCAGCTGGGTGGGCGTGAGCCCCTGGTTGATCACGAGCTGCCCATGCGCCGTGGAGAGCCCAAGGGCCGCCACCGCCATCACCATTGTCCGCTTCTGCATCATCGCGTTGTTGTTGTTCTACTGCTGGCTGCCACGGATCAGGGTCACATGGCCTATCCCATCCTGCGGCGGGAAGTAATGCCCTTCCGCGCGGTACTTGTACACGTACACCCCGGTCATGGCCTCGCCGCTGCCATTCACCGAGCCATCCCAGAGGATGTTCACATCCTGCGTGGTGAAGACCAGCTGGCCCCAGCGGTCGAAGATCACCATCTCGAACTTGTCGATGTAGTGCCCCAAGGGACCGAACAGGTCATTGCGCCCATCGGCATCCGGTGTGAACGCATTGGGGAAGTAGATGTGCGCGGGCGGCCGCAGCAGTACCGAATCTTCCGCGAGGCAGCCGTTCGGGGTCACGATCTTCAGGCGCACCAGGTGCTCTTCCAGGTCCAGGTAGCTGTGGCGCACCTCATCGCCGCGGTAGCGGGTGCCGTCGCCCATGTCCCAGATCCAGGTGCGCGCGTAGGGCAGGGTCTGCGCCTGCAGGTACCAATCATCCTGCCCCATGTTGTTCACGAGGATGGCGATATGGATGTGCTCCACATCGATGGTGAACGCATCGCTGAGCACCTCGCCGCACTGATCGCGCACGGTGACGGCGTAAGTGGTCTCCTCATCGGGCTTCACCCAGTAGAGCGGATCGGTAAGGCTGGCCGGACCGGCCCAGAGGATGTGGTAGAAGCCGGAACCGCCGGTGACCAGCGCATGAATGGTGGTGCTGTCTCCGGCGCAGAGGAGCTTGTCTTCGCCCAGATCAAGGCGGAAGGGCGGATAGATGGGCACCAGCGCGCTGACCGTGGCATTGCCCACTGTGCCGCACTGATCGGTGGCATTGATGGTGTACACGTGGTTGGCGAGCACCGGAACGTCGATGGTCCAGCCATTGCCCATGAGCGCGCCATCCTGATCGAACCAGCGCCAGGAGTACACGCCGTTCCCACCCGTGATGCCCGTGATGGTCAGCGTCACCGTATCGCCGGTGCAGATCGGTGTCTGGTTCCCGGCGGTGCTGATGATGATCGGATCAAGCGGAACAGTGCCCACGAGCACGCTATCCTGGATGGTGCTGCCGCAGCCCTCCGTTACGGTGACCACGTAGGTGA
>CAZJTB010000077.1:5404-9021 GCA_964548485.1 uncultured Chryseobacterium sp.
ACGCTATCCTGGATGGTGCTGCCGCAGCCCTCCGTTACGGTGACCACGTAGGTGACCGGCGGGGAGGAAGAGGGCACATTGATGGTGGCCGTATTGCCCACCACCACGCCGTTCAGCGTCCACTGATACTGGAAGACGTTGTTGCCGCCGGTGACGCCGAAGGCCGAGATGGGCCCGGTGCCCAGGCAGTCGATCAGGGTATCTCCGGTCACGCTCAAGGTAAGCGGCGGGTACACCGGAAGGGTGACGGTGAAATCGGCCGACACGGGCGGGATGCCGCAAACATCCGTGACGGTGACGGTGTACGTGGTGGTCACCGCCGGGCTCACGTTGATGGTGGGCGTGGCTGCGCCGGTGCTCCACGCATAGGTGTATTGCCCCATGCCACCGCTCACCGCCGGGGCCAGCAGGTGCGTTTGCCCGCACACGCCGTTGATGTTGCTCGACTGCACCACCAGCGGGGGCGGGCTGTCGATGTTGAAGGTGAACTCGGTCTGGATCACCTGGCCGGCGCACTCCACCAGCTGCTGGATGGTGAATACGATGGTCTCCGGCCCATCAGGGTCGATGGGCACATCGAAGGTGAAGGTGATGGTCTCAATGCCTTCGGGAAAGATGAGCTGGCTGGGGAAGATGATGCTGTAATCGACCCCCGGCGTGGCGGTACCCGACACCATGATGTCCACGGTATCCACGTTGGTGGTGTCGCCCAATCGGGTGAAGGTGAGCTCCACCGGGTTGCAGCCCTCGAGCATGGTATTGCCTGTGATGCCGGTGTTCTGAGTGAGCGCGGGGATCACCTGGCCCGTGCTGGTGAAGGAGCCGGCCTCGAGGAACACGCCGCTGTCGAATACGGTATCGCCTCCGTCAGCAATGGCCATCTTGATGTGGTAGGTCTGCCCGCACACCACCACGTAGCGCGCCTGAAGCACCACGGTAAGGCCATCGTACTGCACGGTGGTGCCCCCCGCATTCGAGGTGTAATAGATGTTGTTGCTCTGCCAGTTCGGATCCAGGTTGCTGCAGTTCTGCAAGGTGCCGTTCATGCCCACCGTGCCGTTGTTCACGGTGTTGATGGTCACCGGCACCTGGGTCCCGGGCACCAGCGCGATATTGACCGCATTGTTCGTGAACGGGCCCGCGATGCCGGGGCCGCTCAGGAAGAACCCGAAGATGTCATTCACCGTGCCGCACACGTACTCGTCGTACTCCTCGGAGCCGAACACGTAGTTGAACTTGAGGGTGTCGCCGGTGGGGATGAAGTCGAACTCGAGGATGGCCACGTCATTCGTGCCCACGCCGCTGAGCACATCCAGGTCCGGATCATTCGATCCGAAGTTGCCGCCGCCGAGCGAGCCGCTGCCGATATTGTTCGGCCCCACCGCGAATGTGACGTTGCCCGTGCCGAGGATCATGCCCGCTGCCAGGCCGATGTTCGTGCCGGTTGCCGTGAAGGACCCCGCCTGGTTGTTCGCCACATTGGCCGAGCCCCCATTGAAGGTGATATTGGACGCGACCACGCCATTGCCCAAGAGCACGTTCTGCACCAGCTGGGCGGGGGTCATGGCCGTGCTCACGGCCAACTGCGCTTGCACGGCTCCAGCGAAGGGGATGCAGCACAGGAGAAGTGATCGGATAGGGTTCATGGGCTGCGCGCAACCGATTCGCGTTGAAAAATAGGTCTTCGGCGCCAATCGAAGACCGACCCGCCACGTGGAAGGTTGCCCGAAGTCCGGCGCCTATCTTCGGCGGCTATCAAAACAGCCTGATCGTGAACGCCATCGACGCCTACATCGAGACACATAAAGACCGGTTCCTCAACGAGTTGCTCGACCTGCTGCGCATCCCCAGCGTGAGCGCCGACCCGGCCTTCAAGGCCGATGTGGCCCGCTGCGCGGAAGCCGTGAAGCAGCGCATGGTGGAGGCCGGACTGGATAAGGTGGAGATCTGCCCCACCCAGGGCCATCCCATCGTCTATGGCGAGAAGATCGTGGACCCCGCCAAGCCCACGGTGCTGGTTTACGGTCACTACGATGTGCAGCCGCCCGACCCACTCGACCTCTGGCACAGCGGACCCTTCGATCCGGTGATCAAGGACGGTATGATCTACGCCCGCGGCAGCGCCGACGACAAAGGGCAGTTCTACATGCATGTGAAGGCCATCGAGGCCATGATGAAGAGCGGCGGCCTGCCCTGCAACGTGAAGGTGATGATCGAGGGCGAGGAAGAGGTGGGCAGCGACAACCTCGGCGTCTTCGTGCAGCAGAACAAGGTGCGCCTCAAGGCCGATGTGGTGCTGATCAGCGACACGGCCATGATCGCCAACGACTGCCCCAGCATCAACACCGGTCTGCGCGGCCTCAGCTACGTGGAGGTGGAGGTGACCGGCCCCAACCGCGACCTGCACAGCGGCGTGTACGGCGGCGCTGTGGCCAACCCCATCAACGCCCTGTGCGAGATGATCGCCAGCCTGCACGATGCGGACCGGCGCATCACCATCCCTGGCTTTTATGACGCCGTGCAGGAACTGAGCACCGCCGAGCGCAAGGCCCTGGCCGAGGCGCCCTTCGATGAGGAGGAATACAAGAAGGACCTGGGCATCGATGCCGTGCGCGGTGAGAAGGGCTACACCAGCGAGGAGCGCAGCAGCATCCGCCCCACCCTCGATGTGAACGGCATCTGGGGCGGCTACATCGGCGAAGGCGCGAAGACCGTGCTGCCGTCGAAGGCCTTCGCCAAGCTGAGCATGCGCCTGGTGCCCAACCAGAAGAGCGATGCCATCACCAAGCTCTTCAAGGACCACTTCGAGCGGATCGCCCCTCCGGGCGTGAAGGTGGTGGTGAAGCCGCATCATGGCGGCGAAGCGGCCGTCACCCCCATCGACAGCCCCGCCTACCTGGCCGCCTCCAAGGCCATGGAGGAGACCTTCGGCAAGAAGCCCATCCCCACGCGCGGCGGCGGCAGCATCCCCATCGTGGCACTCTTCGAGCAGGAGCTTGGCCTGAAGACCGTGCTATTCGGTTTCGGGCTCGACAGCGACAACATCCACAGCCCCAACGAGAAGTACGGCGTGTTCAACTACTTCCAGGGCATACGGACCATTCCCCGGTTCTTCCAGCATTATGCGGCGATGAACGGGAAGTGAACGGCCCTGCGAATCGAATGCCGCTGGTCGTGACCCCGAGTTCGAGCCGCGACCACTTATGCGCCGGATTGGACCACCTGCAAGATCGACCGTGCCTGCAGGGTAAATCGCATGGGGCCGCGATTAACTTCCGCGCACAACCATGCCCCCATGCGCTTGATCAGCTGCTTCTCAATCCTCCACCTGGGCATCGCGGCCTTGAGCGCGCAGCCAGCCATTGAGTGGCAACGCACCTTCGGCGGCACCCTCGATGATACGGGTGCTTCCATCGCGCAGACCTCTGATGGCGGCTACATCCTTTGCGGAACCACCTATTCCAACAACGGCCACGTCTCCGGCAATCACGGCAACGGCGACATCTGGTTGGTGAAACTTGACGCAACAGGCAATATCCAGTGGCAGCGCTGTCTGGGCGGATCGCAACCCGACATCGGACGCCTCGTGCTACCCTTGGCCGATGGTGGCTATCTGG
>CAZJTB010000078.1:0-2171 GCA_964548485.1 uncultured Chryseobacterium sp.
GGAACTCGTCGATGCAGAGCACGAGCCGCACGCCCTTGGCCTTGGCCATGCGCTCGGGCAGGTCGAGCAGGTCGTGCAGGGTGCGCGTGCCCTCTGGCAGGTTCAGCTTCAGGCTGAACTCGGTCTGGGGGTCCGGGCCGAAGGAGAGCTCGGGCACCAGGCCGCGGATGAAGGTCTTCACATCGGCGATGCGCTCGGCCATGGTCCTGCCCAGGGCCTTGATCACGGCCTCGGTGGTGCGCTCCAGGAACTCGCGCTCGGTGCGCACGTGGAAGAGGTCAACGAAGGCGAATCGCACGTTCTTCTCGCGCGCCATGTCGAGGGCCACCTGCCGGATGAGCGACGATTTGCCCCAGCGGCGCGGGCTGATGAGCACGGTGTTGACGCCTGAGCGGAAGTTGGCGCGCAGGTGCTTGCGCGGCCCTTCGCGGTCCACGAAGGCATCGCCGGACACCACGGTGCCGATCAGGAAGGGGGAGGTCTCTTCGTCCATGCGGCCAATGTAACGCATTTGTTTGTAACAACGATGTTACAAACATCCGCGTCACCGATGGAAGGCCCGCCGGCATTGGGTTTCGGCGCTCGCGCGGGCGGTTCCGCAAGGTATCCTCAGAGCCCTATGCGCACGCCTGCGGCCAAGCTTAGCGAATAGACCTGCGCGCTCACGGGTGCATCGATGATGCGCGCCGCGCCGTACTGCAGCGTGGGCCGCAGCTGCCATTGCCAGCGATCGCTGCTCTGGAATGCCACGCCCGTGCCCAGGTAGGGGATGAGATTGAATGACGCGAAGTCGAATGGCTGGGCGCTGCGTTCGGCGCGCCGGCTGCCATCCGCATGGTTGACGACGCTCCGATGCGTGGCATCGATGAGGAAGGAGGCGCTGGCGCCGATCACCGTTGTGGAGCGCCAACGGCCACGGCCGAGCTCCATGCATGCGCCCAAAGGGATGCTCACGTAATGCAGCTTGTCGATGAATACTGCACGCTCGGGCAATGCGTCGTTCGCGCCTGTGCTGTAGATGAAGCCGCGTCGCGGGTCGATGGGGTCGCCGAAGGTGAGCTCGGAGAAGTCGATCCGGTGCTGCCACCCGAATTGGGCGAAGCCCACGCCTGTTTCGATCAGGAAGTTCTCGGAGAGGCGGTATCCCGCAAGGAGTTGGCCGCCCAAGGCATGGGTGGGTGTCTCGAAGCCATTCCTGCTGGCCATGATGGCTTCCGCAATGGCTGATCCGTCCGTGTTGATGAGCCTGCGGTATGCAGCACCGGAACTGGCGGTTGCGCTGATCGACCAAGGAGAGCGCGGACCCTGGGCCGATGACGATAGGTGCCCCAGGGAGGAGGCCATCGCGAGTATCAGGGCTGGAAGGCGCATGGTGGCGGATCGTATCCGCCGCACAAGTTATCGCATTGGGCGGCCTCTCACTTCCCGATGCAGAACCGCCCAAAAATGCTCCCCAGCAGATCATCGGGCGTGATCCTGCCGGTGATCTCGCCCAGGTGATGCTGCGCGCGCCGCAGGTCCACGGCGAGCAGCTCGCCGCTGATGCCCTGCTCGATGGCGGCGCGCGCTTCCAGCAGGGCTTGGCGCGCCTTGGAGAGGGCATCCACGTGGCGCGCGTTGGTCACCACGATGTCGCCCGGCGCGGCGGTGGCATTCACCAGGTCCAGGAAGCGCAGCTTCAGGTCCTCCAGTCCTTCGCCCTTCTTGGCGCTGATGGCCATGGTGCCCGTGGCCTTCACCGGCGCCACATCGCTCTTGTTGAGCACCGGGATGATCGAGGCCCCATCGCCGATGCGCTCGCGCAGCATGCCCGCCTCGAAGGCGAAGGCCTGCTCGTTCATCACGCTGGCGTCGCCCAGCAGCACCACGATGGCCGCCTCCTGCGCCTTCTTGTAGCTGCGCTCGATGCCGAGCCGCTCCACGGTGTCATCGGTCCTGCGGATGCCGGCGGTATCGATGAAGCGGAAGAGCACGCCGCCGATGGTGATGGTCTCCTCCACGGTGTCGCGCGTGGTGCCGGGGATGTCGCTCACGATGGCGCGGTCCTCCAGCAGCAGCGCGTTGAGCAACGTGCTCTTGCCGCTGTTGGGCGCGCCCACGATGGCCACGGGCACGCCCTGCTTCACGGCATTGCCATAGCGGAAGCTCGCGATCAGCTCCGCGCAGGTGGC
>CAZJTB010000078.1:2271-8943 GCA_964548485.1 uncultured Chryseobacterium sp.
CCGCGGAAGAGCGTGAGCAGCCCATCGTCGATGCGGCCCTCGGCGTCGCGGAAGGCGCAGCGCAGTGCCATGCGCTCGGTAATGGCCTCCGGCAATCCTTCGCTCACCGCGCGGGCGATAGCCTCGGCCTCGGGCCCGGATAGCCTCAGCAGCGCGATGGCCCCGGTGCCGGGGGCGGTGGAAATGGCCGCGATGGTGTCGTTGGTCCGCATGAGCGCCCGCAAATGTCCGGATCTTCGCCCCTCGGAAACGCCCCGGCCATGTGGACCCTCGACAAGCATCGCTACGACAAGCTGCCCTACCCCACGGTGGTGGTGGTGGGCGGCGGCTTCGCCGGACTGGAGCTGATCCAGCGGCTGGCGGGTAAGCCCTACAAGGTGCTGCTGCTCGACAAGCAGAACCACCACTGCTTCCAGCCGCTGCTCTACCAGGTGGCCACGGCCAGCCTGGGCGCCGACAGCATCGGCCATCCGTTCCGCCGCACCGTGGGGCCCATGCCCAACGTGGCCTTCCGCATGGCCGAGGTGCTGCGCGTGGTGCCCGGTGAGAAGCGCGTGGAGACCAACGTGGGCGATTACCGGTACGACATCCTCGTGCTCGCGCTGGGCAGCACCACCAACTTCTTCGGCAACCGGCAGATGGCCGAGGTGGCCATGCAGCTCAAGAGCATCAGCCAGGCGCTCGACATCCGCAGCGATTTCCTGCAGGAATTCGAGCGGGCGCTGGTGCTGCAGGAGGAGGACGACCTGAAGCGCTGCCTCAACTTCGTGATCGTGGGCGCCGGTCCCACCGGCGTGGAGCTGGCCGGTGCGCTGGCCGAGATCCGCCGCACCGTGCTGCGCAATGAGTACCGCGAGATGAGCAGCGAGCTGATGCGCATCGTGCTCATCGACAGCAACGACCGCGTGCTGAAGAACTTCTCGGAGAAGGCGAGCGCCAATGCCGCCAAGTACCTGCGCCAGCTGGGCGTGGAGCTGATGCTGAACAAGCGTGTGGTGAGCGGCGATGATGAGCACATCACCCTCGATGACGGCACCGTGCTCGACACCAACACCGTGATCTGGGCGGCCGGCGTGAAGGGCGTCACCATCCCCAGGCTGGAGGCGGGGCTTCACGAGCGCGCGGGGCGATACATCGTGGGCCGTACCAATGCCATCAAGGGCTTCAGCGACATCTACGCGCTGGGCGACATCGCGCTGATGGAGGAGCCCGCGTATCCGAAGGGGCATCCGCAGGTGGCCACGGTGGCCATCCAGCAGGGCAGGCACCTCGCGCGCAATCTCATCCGCCGCGCGGAGGGGAAGGATCCGATCCCCTTCGCCTACCACGACAAGGGCAGCATAGCCGTGATCGGCCGCCGCAAGGCCGTGGTGGACATCGGCACCTGGAGCTTCGGCGGCACGCTGGCGTGGATGCTGTGGATGCTCGTGCACGTGGTGCAGCTGGTGGGCTTCCGCAACCGCATGGTGGTGCTCTTCAACTGGGCGTGGAAGTACCTGAGCTGGCGCAACACCATCCGCCTCATCGTTCGGCCATACGTGCGCAAGGGCACCAGCGTGTCGAGGCCCTTCGTGGCGGTGGAGTAGGGAGCACCCGGGCCTACTTTCGCCCGCTTCCGCATGGACAAGCGCCTCTTCATTCTCTGGTTCACCATCCTCATCGACCTGCTGGGCTTCACGCTCTTCATCCCGGTGGTGCCCTACTTCAGCGCGGCCGTTGGCGCTAGCGAAGACCTGGTGATGATGAGCGTGGCCCTCTTCTCGCTGATGGTCTTCCTGTGCTCGCCCATCTGGGGCAGCATGAGCGACCGCCTCGGGCGAAGGCCGGTGATCATCGTCTCCATCATCATCACCGCCATCAGCTACATCGTATTCGCCTACGCCACCAGCATCGTGCTGCTCTTCGTGTCGCGCTTCCTCACCGGCATCGGGAGCGGCAACATCGCCGCCGCGCAGGCCTATGTGAGCGACATGACCGAGCCGAAGGACCGCGCCCGGCGCATGGGCCTCATCGTGGGCGCCTCCTTCGGCATCGCGTTCGCCTTCGGGCCCGCCATCGGCGGCTACGTGTTCCACCATCTGGGCGGCATCGAGGCGGTGGGCTGGTTCGCCACGGCGCTGTGCGTGCTCAACCTCATCGGCGTCATCGCCCTGCTGCCCGAATCGCTCGCTAATCCGGATGCGGCCCGCCCCATCAACTTCAAGCCCATCGCCAGCACCTTCCGCTCGCTGAAGGACCTGCGCTTCCGCGACATCTTCATCATCGGCTTCGTGTACATCACCGCCTTCAGCATGATGAACGTGAGCATCGCCTTCCTCTGGATGCAGCGCTACCACCTCACCGTGGACCAGACAGGCATCATGTTCAGCATGGTGGGCATCCTCAGCGCGGTTTCGCAGGGCGCGCTGGTGGGCGTGTTCCAGCGCTGGTGGGGCGAGCGGCGCATGATGGTCTACGGGTGCATCCTCGTGGGGCTCGGCCTCGCGCTCATCCCCTTGGTGCCCATCGGCGATCGAGCCCAGATGATGCTGGGCTCGGACCGGCAGCCGATCCCCATCGCCCTCGACGCCGCCTTCGTGCTCTTCAGCCTGGTTCCGATGATCCTGGGCGCCGTGGGCAACGCCTGCCTCAATCCGAGCCTGGTCTCCATCCTCAGCCGGAAGGCCGGCCCTCATGAATTGGGCGAGGTGATGGGCCAGAACCAGGGCTTCTCATCGCTTGGCCGTGTGGCCGGACCGGCCATGGCGGGGCCGCTGTACGCCTGGGGCATGGACCTGCCCTTCATCATCGGCGGGGTCATCATGATCGGGACCCTGGCCCTCGTATTCAACTACCTGCGCACCAGTTACACGCCCATCGTCACCACCTCGGACCGCACCGCTTAGTTTCGCGGCCACTTCAAAAGCACCATGAGCGTACTCGTCAACAAGAACAGCAAGGTCATCGTCCAGGGCTTCACCGGCAGCGAGGGCACCTTCCACGCCACGCAGATGATCGAGTACGGCACCAAGGTGGTGGGCGGCGTAACGCCGGGCAAGGGCGGGCAGATGCACCTCGACCGGCCCGTGTTCGAGACCGTCAGCGAAGCGGTGAAGAAGACCGGCGCCGACGTGAGCATCATCTTCGTTCCGCCCGCATTCGCGGCGGATGCGATCATGGAGGCCGCCGAGGCCGGCATCAAGGTGATCGTCTGCATCACCGAGGGAATCCCGGTGAAGGACATGGTGTCGGCGCGCGAGTACCTCCGAGGCAAGGACTGCACGCTCATCGGTCCCAACTGCCCTGGTGTGATCACCGCCGATGAATGCAAGGTGGGCATCATGCCGGGATTCGTGTTCAAGAAGGGACCGGTGGGCATCGTCAGCAAGAGCGGCACCCTCACCTACGAGGCGGCGGACCAGGTGGTGAAGGCAGGCCTGGGCATCACCACGGCCATCGGCATCGGCGGCGACCCCATCATCGGCACCACCACCCTCGAGGCCGTGCAGCTCTTCGCCAACGACCCCGAGACCAAGGCGATCGTGATGATCGGCGAGATCGGCGGCGACCTGGAGATCCAGGCCGCGCGCTGGATCAAAGCCAACTGCAAGAAGCCCGTCATCGGATTCATCGCCGGCGAGACCGCGCCGAAAGGCCGCACCATGGGCCACGCGGGCGCCATCGTGAGCGGTGCCGATGAGAGCGCGGCCGCCAAGAAGGCCGTGATGCGCGAGAGCGGCATCCACGTGGTGGACAGCCCCGCGACGATCGGCGCCAAGGTGAAGGAGGTGCTGGGGTAGGGCGCTGCGGCCTTCCTTTGCGGCGCTGTGCCATGGGCACGGAGCAATCGCATGAACCTCTTCCGCAACTTCAAGTCCGTTACCAAGACCTGCTACGGCCGCGGCAGCTTCGGCAAGCTCGGCGAGATCCTCGAACCGCACCGCAACGCGGACAAGGGGTTCATGGTCTTCCTGGTGGACCACTATTTCCAGGACAAGCCCGACTTCCTCGGCCGAATCCCCCGGCAAAGCGGTGACGAGTTGCTGTTCTGCAGCACCGCGAAGGAGCCCAGCACCGAGCAGATCGACGGCCTGCGCGACGATATCCTCGGTCGCCGTGGCCTGCCCGCCGGCGTGGTGGGCATCGGCGGCGGCAATGTCATGGACGTGGCCAAGGCGCTTTCCCTCATGTTCACCAACGAAGGGAGCAGCGTGCAGTACCAGGGCCTCAACCTCATCAGGAAACCCGGCATTTACCACTGCGGCGTACCCACCATCAGCGGCACCGGCGCCGAGGTGAGCATGACCGCCGTGCTCACAGGCCCCGTGAAGAAGCTCGGACTCAAGTGCGATTGGACTGTCTTCGACCAGATCGTGCTCGACCCCGACCTCATCGCCTCCGTGCCCACCGACCAGTGGTTCTACACCGGCATGGACACCTACATCCACAGCGTGGAGGCCATTACCGGCACCAAGAAGAACACCTTCGCCGAGGCCTACAGCGAGAAGGCGCTTGACCTATGCCGCGAAGTGTACCTGAAGCGCGACCGCAACGACCCCAAGAGCGACGAGCTGCTCATGGTGGCCAGCTACATGGGCGGCCTCAGCCTCACCTACAGCGAGGTGGGCGTGTGCCACGCGCTGAGCTACGGCCTGGGCAAGGTGCTGGAGATGCACCACTGCTTCGCGAACTGCGTGGCCTTCAACCAGCTGGAGGACGTGTATGGCGAGCATGTGCACGAGTTCAAGCGCATGGTGAAGGAGCGCGGCATCAACATCCCGGCGAACCTCGCGAAGGATTGGGACGAGGCCACGCTCGATGCCATGGCCGAGGTGGCTTACAACCTGCCCCACATGTGGGACCACGCCTTCGGTCCTGATTGGCAGAAGGTGCTCGACCGCGAACGGATCAAGGGGTGGTATAGGAGGATGTGATCACAGCAGGAACTCCCCATCCACCACGAACATCCTCACGGGCCCATTCGTCCGCGACCGATGCGTGCTGAGCCCATCGCCCACGTGGTAGCTCATGCCTGCGGTGAGCACGTTCATGCCGGAGAAAGGCGTGAACGATGACGAGATCGGCGCCATCATCGACTTCGCGCTGAAGCAGCCCTGCGTTCGCGGCGTCACCTTCCAGCCCGTGCAGGCAGCCGGGCGCACCGAGCAGTACGACCCCGCCACCGACCGCATCACCCTCACCGAGGTGCGTCAGGCCATCCTCGACCAGAGCCCGCTCTTTACACCCGAGGACATCGTGCCCGTGCCCTGCAATCCCGACGCGCTGGCCATGGGCTATGCGCTGAAGCTGAACGGCGAGGTGTTCCCGCTCACGCGCATGATAGACCCCGACGACCTGCTGAACAACAGCCGCAACACCATCGTGTACGAGCAGGACGCGCGCCTGAAGGACCACATGGTGAAGCTCTTCAGCACGGGCACGCCCAGCGACAAGGCCCATGAGACGCTGCACCGCATCATGTGCTGCCTGCCCGATATCGATGCGCCTGAATTGAGGTACGAGAACCTCTTCCGCATCATCATCATGCGCTTCATCGATGCCTATGACTTCGATGTGCGGGCCATCAAGCGCAGCTGCGTCCACATCATCGACCCGCGAACCCTGAACGCCATCCCCTTCGAGACCATGAACCTCTTCTACCGCGAGGAGGCGCAGCGCCAGCGCCTGGCGCAACTGCAATCAACGGCCACGGCATGAGGAACCCGATGCTGATCCAGCTCTTCATCCTGCTGGGCTATTCGTTGCTCTGCATCGGGGCTGCGAGCATTGGCGGCAATGGCACCATCGGGGTGCATTGGGCCGTCCTCATCGCGCATGCCGTCGGGCTGTTCATCTTCGGATTGGTGCGCTTCTTCCGAGGCGATGCGCAACGCGATGCGTGGCAGTACATCGTCGCCTCCATCCTGGTGGCCACCATCGGCCACGGCCTCTGCTTCTTCAATGGGCTCGTCAACTTCAACGCGCACTGATGCACATCAAACTGCACCGCAACAACCTGCTCATCCTGCTGGGCTATGCGCTGCTCATCGAGCTCATCGGCCTGGCCAATGGACGCGATGGCTCCATGATGGTGCTGATCTTTATGATGATCGCCGTAGCGGTGCGTTTCGGCGCACTGCTCCTGGGCGCGCTCATCATCCTGTTGAACGGCGAGGTCCCGAAGGCGGGTTAATGGGCCCTGAGCGGGTTGCTGGTGGGCGTCATCGGCTTCGGATTGTGCTGGGGCGGTGCCGCCTTCGCTGAAGGCTTGGCCTGAGCAACGGCGACGAATGGCCTGCGGAGGATCGACCTGACTCACATCCCGAGCGCGCCGCTGAAGGCGTAGCGCACGATGTTGGCGCCCATGCGCAGCGCCTTCAGCCGGGTCTCCTCGCTGTCGCCATGCACATCGGGATCCTCCCATCCATCGCCCAGGTCGCACTCGTAATCGTAGAAGAGCACGAGCCTGCCCTCCCAGATGAGGCCGAAGCCCTGCGCCGGCTTGTCGTCGTGCTCGTGGATCTTGGGCAACCCCTGCGGGAAGTCGAAACGCTGGTGATAGATGGGGTGCGCGAACGGCAGCTCCACCAGCTCCAGTTCCGGGAAAACGAGCTTCAGCGCGGGCCGCACGTAGGGGTCCATGCCGTAGTTGTCGCTGATGTGCAGGAATCCGCCGCCGATGAGGTAGTTGCG
>CAZJTB010000079.1:0-2142 GCA_964548485.1 uncultured Chryseobacterium sp.
CGGCGCCCGCGCCGCCCCTTGCCCTAGCATCGCGTGCCCAATGCCGATCCGCATGCGTCTCGCATCATACCTCGCCTTCCTCGCCTTCGCCCCGGCTGCGGCGCAGTACAGCGGTCCGGAGAGCGTGGAGTACGACCCTGCTGGCGACCGCTACTTCGTGAGCAACACCTCGGGGGCTGTTATCAAGGTGCGCAACCAGGCCGGCGCGGTGAGCGATTTCGTGAGCGTGAGCCCGGCGCCTTATGGTCTGGAAATCATGGGCGATGTGCTCTATGCGTGCAGCGGCGGGAGCATCAAGGGGTATGCGCTCAGCAATGCGGCACAGGTCTTCCACCTCAACCTGGGCGCCACCTTCCTCAACGGCATCACCACCGATGGCGAGTTCCTCTATGCCACGGATTTCAATTCGGGCCAGCGCAAGGTGTACAAGGTGGATGTGGCTTCCAATTCCGCCAGCGTGCTGGTGGCCAGCACCGGTCAGCAGCCCAATGGCATCGTGTGGGACCCGGCGGGCAATCGGCTGGTGGTGGTGTTCTGGGGCAGCAACGCACCCATCAAGGCCTATGACCGTGTCACGGGCGCAGAAACCGTGCTCACGGCCAATTCGGGCCTGGGCAACTGCGATGGCGTCACCATCGATTGCCTGGGGAATTTCCTGGTGTCGAGCTGGTCTCCGGCGCGCATCTCGCGCTTCGAGGTCTCCTTCGCTTCGGCCGGGGCGAACCTCGGGGTGCCTGGACTGAGCAATCCGGCCGATATCGACTTCGATGCCGTCAATCACCGCGTGTGCATACCGAACAGCGGCAACAACACCGTCACCCTGTTCGATATCGACTGCAGCACCGGCATGCCGCAGCGTGCGATCCCGGAAGCGCTGCGCGCGGTGCCCAATCCCACCCTGGGCCTGGTGCGCATCGAGCCGCCGCTGGCGCGCGATGAGGCCTACATCCTCCTGGATGGGCGCGGGCTGCTCGTGGGCGGCGGCACCCTGCGACAGGGCGCCCTGCTCGATATCAGCCGGCTCTCGGCTGGACCGTACTTGATCGAGCTCTCGCGCACCGGTCAGCGAGTCCGGGTGGTGAAGGAGTAATCGGGATCAGCGGGCCAGCATCACATGACCGATGCGCTCGTGGCTCTCGCCCAGCGTGTCGCGGATGCGCAGCTTCCACACGTAAAGGTCGTTCGGCGCATCGCCACCGTCCCATTGCGCCGTGGGCTCGCCGCCGCTGAACACCACCAGGCCCCAGCGGTTGAACACCAGCAGCTCGAACTCCTTCGGCTGCGCCACGGTCGTCACCGCGAAGAAGCGGTCGTTGTAGCCATCGCCATTCGGCGTGAAGGCGTTCGGCACCCACAGTCCGAATTCCGGTTCCACGCACACCTGGCCGGTGGCTTCATTGGCGCATCCGTAGGCATTGGTGGCCAGGAGCCGAACGGTGTAGCAGGCGATGCTGTCGTAGGTGAACGATGGCATGCCCGCGCGGCTCGTGCTGTCGCCGATGCCGAAGGACCACAGGAGCGAGTCGGCGCCACTGCTCTGGTCGAAGAAGGTCACGGTGGGCTGTTCGATGGTGGTGGTCCACGCCGAGGCGGTGAACGCGGCGGCAGGCACTGGCCACGCCTCGATCACCCCGGCGAGGGTGATGCTCGCCGGGCAGAGCGCCGAGTAGCCGTTCGAGGCCACGCTGAGCGCTACATCGTGCTGGCCTGCCGCGAAGCACCGCGTGAAGGATGGTCCGGTTCCCGATCCCCCATCGCTCGTGCTCCAGGTGTATTCGGCATCCTCCAGCGGATCGGCGGTCATCGTGGCGCAAAGGGGCGCGCAGCCTTCGGTGATGCTGGTGGTGAAGATGGGCGCGAACGGTTGGCCCAAGGCCACCACCACGGAGGCCTGGTCGCTTCCGCAGGCATCGCTCACCGTTACGGTATAGGTGCCCGGACCGATGCCTTGCGCGGTGGCGGTGGTGGCGCCATTGCTCCACGCATAGTTGGTGCCGCCGCCGGCCACCAGGGTGATGGCCTGCTCCGGGCAAGCCGTGGCAGGTCCGGTGGCGATCGCCACGGGCATCCCGTGCATATTGCCGGATGGCGTGGTATAAGGCGAGTGGATATCGGCATGGGCATCAATCCAAATTACCCCTA
>CAZJTB010000079.1:2152-4442 GCA_964548485.1 uncultured Chryseobacterium sp.
GTGGCGATCGCCACGGGCAGCGGCGTTACGGTGATGCTGATGCTCGCATCGGACTGGCCGCAGGCGTTGCTGGCCGTGACGCCATAGGTGCCGGCCGCGCCCACCGTTATCGCCTGCGATGTGGCGCCGGTGCTCCATAGGTAGCTGGTGCCGCCGCCTGCGGTGAGCGTGATGGTGGTGCCGGCGCAAATGGTGGTGGGACCGCTGGGCGCGATGGAGGCGGTGGGGCCGCCCTGGATGCTCAGCGCGAAGGGCGAGCAGAGGGTGTCGCCGCAACTGCCCACGGCGCAGAAGCTCAGGTCGATGAGGCCGCTCTCGGTCAGGCTCGGGGTGTAGCTGGCGCTGAGCCCGTTCACGGCCCAGGTTCCGCTTCCGCCCTGCCAGAAGGTGCTCACGGCGTTGCCCGTCACGGTGCCGGTCACTTGAGCCGATGCGCCGCAGGGTAATGCGGATGGCACGTTGCCCACGGCGGGCTGCGGCGCTGCTTCCACCGGCACCTGCACCTGGTCGCACAGCGTATCGCCGCAGATGCTCACCACGCAGAAGGAGAGCACCGCGCCATTGCCATCGCCGGTGCCCAGCGTGTAGGTGGTGCTGGTGCCAGCCGCATTGCTGAAGGTCCCCGTTCCGCCGCTCCATAACAGGCCCGCGTAATTCCCCGATGCCACCGCCTGCAGCGGCACGCTCGCGCCGCAAGGCACCGGCTGCGGCTCGGTGAGGATGCTCGCCGATAAGGGCACGATGGGCGCCTGGCATCCATAGTTCGCATAGGTGAATTGCGGCGTGCCCGGCCAGGAGGCATTCACGGTGCCGCCATCGTTGAGGGCGCTGCTGCCTCCGTAGGTGCCCAGTTGGTTCGGCAGCTGCGGCCGGTTGTAGGTGAGGCTGTCGGAGCAGGCGCCCACCGTGAGGATGAAGGTGCGGAAGCTGTTGGTGCCGCTGGGCCATGCGGTGATGGCCGTGCCGTTGTTGGTATTGGCGAAATGCCCCAGGGTGTTGCCCGGCGCCTGGTAGATCACGAAGAGGGTGTCGGCCAGGTTGGCGAAGCTGTTGCCCGTGATGCACAGGTTGGTGCTGGTGATGCCCAGCACGCGGCGCCCGGCGGGGATCACGCCCCCGGGCGGCTCCAGCAGCCATCCGCAGGCGCTGATGGTGGCGTTGAGCTGAGCCGTGAGGCTGGCTGTGCTCGCGTTCTGCACCCAGCCCAGGAAATTGTTGGGCGTGGCCCATGCGGCCACCAGGCTGCTCAGCGGTATGGCGTTGGGACCGGTGATGAAGCGGAACATCTCGTTCTCCCCTTCATTGGAGCCCGGGCAGTTGTTGTTGCACGCATCCACCAGCACGCTCTCGATCTCGAGGCACTTGGTGGGCACCTGTGCCTGCGCCGAAGCGGGGAGAAGCCAAGCCGCGATGGCGGCGCCGATGATCAACCGGACATGCATGCGTTCCAAGCAACCCGTGCTCGGCTGGGACAAATGTCGGGCGATATGGTTCGATGAGGCGCGCGATTCGTTCATCGCGCCACCATCAACCGCGTGGAGCCCAATGGACCGTGGGCGCTAACGAGCCGCACCAGGTAAGGGCCGGGTGCAAAAGGCGGCAGGTGCCAGGTGAACGATGCCGCGCCCGATGCGATGGCACGGGCCTGCACCAAGCGTCCTTGCGCATCGGTGATTTCCAGGCGCGCCGATCCGGCATTGAATGAGGCGGGCAGATGCACCTGCACGGCATCGTTTGCCGGATTGGGCCACAGTCCGAATCCGTTCGCCGCATCCGGACCGGCCGAGGCGCTGTTCAGCTGCACGGCCCGCACGCGCACCTCGTCCAGGTGGAAGCCATCGAACTGACGCGCCGCGTTGCTGCTCATGGCCCATCGGAGCCACAAGGGGCCTCCGCAGTAATCGGCCAGATCGATCTCCTCTTCCACCCAATGGGGCATCTGCGCATCGTACACCGGGAGTCCTGTGCCCTGGGCCTCGAACCCGGGGCGCGCGGAGCGCCCGCAGAGCGGCATCCATTCCGCGCCATCGCTGCTGGCCAGCACGTGCAGGCCATCGAAGCGGCCCTCGATGTCCCAGCGCGCGAGGAAGTTGAGGCGCGCGGCCACGGCATTGCCCAGATCAACAGGCGCGGCCAGGGTGAGCGTGTTGGTGGATTGCGCCTCGTATGGCCCGAACGGCGAATCGGACAAGTACGGGCCGCTGGGCGATCCGGGCCCGGCCTCAATGCCCCATTGGTCGGTGCTCCAGTTGCTGAAGGAGGAGCAGTCGTCGCTGAAGAGCACCACCTC
>CAZJTB010000079.1:4452-8878 GCA_964548485.1 uncultured Chryseobacterium sp.
GCGCTTGCGCACGGGCACGCGCCAGGTGAGCGCGCCATTGCCCACCACCAACTCGTATTCAATCGCATCGCCCGGCAGCAGACCCGGTTCCAGTGTGAGGGCGATGCTGTCCGTGCGCTCCTCCAAGGCAGCCAGGTCGGCATAGGTGATGGGCGTTCCGGCATCCAGCACGTTGAGGCCGGGTTCGATGCTTACGGTGAGCGGTCCCGGTTGCAGGCCGAGGCGCTTGATGCTGAAGCGGGCATGGGGATTCGGTGCGCTGATGAATGCGGGCGCGCGATCGATCGCTTCGCCATACACGCCGCAGAGCTCGGCCGCGCGCAGGTTCTGCCGCAGGTTCTCGCGCCCGATCTCCGCGATGCGCCATGGCGGCGGCCAGAAGTAATCCGCCGGTCCGCCGCACTCGGGGGTGCACGAGAGGATCTTCGGCTTGGTCTGCTGCTCGCCGTACATCCAGTCGTCGCTCCCGCCGTTCACCACGTAGTTCACGGTCTGGTCGGCCGTGCCGAAGCGGTAGCGGTTGTCGCGCGTCATGCTGAGCGCGTTGCGCACGAACTGGGCGCTGTCAGGCGTGTAGATGCCATAGCCATAGCCCCACGGATAGATGTGCAGGTTGCCGTGCGCATGGTAGTTGAGGGCCAGGCTGAAGGCGCGCGCGTTGCACAGGTCGCGCACCGCCTGCGTCTCGGGCTCGCTGAATGGAGCGGGCCCGCGGTACACATCGCTGGAGCTGTTCGGTGAGGAGCCTTGGTTGTCCACGCCCCAGCCCTGCGCGTAATTGCGGTTCAGGTCCACGCCCCAGGTGCCATTGCCGTTGTCGCGGCGGTTCTTGCGCCACATGCCGCCGCCTGCGGGTTCGGTGACCTCGTTGTACACGTAGCCATCGGGGTTGAGGCAGGGCGCTGCGTACAGCTCGAAGTGGTCGAGCACATAGGTGGCCTCAGCATCGGTGCCGTAGTTCTCCAGCAGGTGCCAGAGGAAGTAGAAGAGCTGCGAGAGGCTCACCGGTTCGCGCGCGTGGTGCAGCGCGGTGTAGAGCAGCTCCGGCCGGTCCTGGTCCGTGTCCGCATCGTTGCTGATCCGCACCATCCACAAAGGGCGGCCTTCATGGCTGGCGCCGATGCTGGACTTGGCCGTGATCAGCTGCGGATAGGCCGTGCGCATGGCATCGAGCTGCTGCTCCATCTCGGCGAACGTGAGGAAGCCGGCCATGCTGCCCAGCTGCCAGTTGGCGGGCTCGGGCCAGGCATCGGGCGCGTTGCAGCCGCCCGAACCGCCTCCGCGATGCAGCGGCGCGGCCTCGCTGCTGCGCGCGCGGTAGTAGGCCTGCACATCCGGGATGAGCACCTCCACGTTGAATCCTGCAGCGCGCGCCTGATCGAGCTCGGCAAGGGCGAAGTCGCTGGTGAAGCCCAGGCCCGGCTCATGCTCGCCATGATCCACTGCGATGCCCAGCGCGGCCAGCTGCGCAAGGCCCCGCGTTGGCTCATCGAGGCTGATGCGCGCACGCGCATAGCCTGCGTCCTGGGCTTGGAGGGCGCTGGCGAGCACCAGGAGGAGCGATGCGATCGGGGTGCGCATGCGGAGCAATGGTTCAACGAAGGTACCTGGCCTGCAAGCCTTATGGCCGCGCGCTGTTCACGAAGCGCAGGCCCACCAGCCGGTCGAGGCGCTGGTTGCGGTCGGTGAAGTACACCAGGACGAGGTAGTCGTTCTCGGTTTGGAAGTGGCTGCCTTCGATGGCGGTGATGTCGGGCGCGGCTGATCCCGGGGCCTGGGTGACGAAGCTGAAATCGTAGAAGCCCTGCTTGAGCAGGGGGGCGGCCACGTAGGCGGTATCCTCCGCGCTGTACTGCATGCGGAATTCATCGCGGCATTGGAAGTCGGTGAGCTGGCCGTAGATGTACACGGGCCGGGCCATCGGTGCTTCCATGGGCAGCTTGAAGTGCACCTTCACGTAGTCCGCGCCCAGGGGATCGCCGTCCACCTGGTCGTTGCGCACCAGGAATCGCCCGTTGATGTCGGGCTGGCTGTTGTAGCGGCGTATGGAGCGGCGCGTCTCGGGCAGGAGCCAGGCCTCGTAGACGCGCTCGCCGATGCCGGGGCTGATGCGCGCGATGCGCTGCGTGGCGAAGCGGAGGTTCTTCAGGTCGAAGTTGCGGTACTCGTTGCCGCCCATGAAGAGGCCCTGGTCGGGGAAGTCGTACACCAGCTCGGTGCCGCGCACGAAACGGGGCTTGGCGCCGGTGCGGGCATCATCCCATCGGAAGTTCTGCAGGATGGTCACCTGCACATCGCCGAAAGGGTCCTGCACGGGCAGGGTGTTGGTGTTCACCACGAGGTCCACCTGTTGCGCCGCGTCGCGGAGATCGACCTGCCGCGTGGCCCGCACATGCGCCTCGATGGTGGCGCGCTGCTCGAACACGAGGAAGCGCCGGGTGAGCACCAGGTCCTCCTCATCGCTTCCGCGGAACACTTTCAGCAGGTAGTTGCCGCTGCGCATGGGGCGCATATCGGCGTTGGGCACGACGAGCTCGTAATGGATGAAGGGCTGCAGGGTGTTGTAGCTCGTGCGGCCCGCAGGGAGGTAAGCCGTGGTGGCACCTTCAAGGTATTGGCCGGGGAGCAGGTCGCTGGGGTTCCAGGCATGGTCGCAATGCACCAGCGTGTAGGAGAGGTTCTCGGTGTAGGGCTGCAGGTCGTCGAAGCGCAGCACCAGCTGCTCGGTTCCGCCCAGCTCGATCACCGGCGGGGCCAGCTCGAAGCCCTGCTTGAAGAGCTGCACCGTGCGGATGGTGGGGGAGTAGGTGCGGTCGATGGCGGCGAAAGGCGCACGGGCGCGCTCGGTGGAGGCGGGTGACGAGGACGGTGCCGATGCCGCGCAGCCGATGAGCACGATGGCCACTGCGATTCCGATGCGCGCGCGTTTCATTCCGGCTTGGTGGGCGGGCGAAAATAGAGGCGCCATGGCGGCCTGCCGGATGCGGTTGGAGGCGCTGCCGCGCGCAGCCATTTCATCGAATTGCACGCACCAACTCGCCGACTACATTTGCCGCGCCCTTCCGGAAGGGCGAACGCGAAGCAATGCCCAACACGATCCGGATCCGCAAAGGCCTCGACATCCGCCTGAAAGGCGAAGCCGAGAAGGTCCTTGTCCAAGCCGATCCCGCGAAGGTCGTCGCGATCAAACCGACCGATTTCCATGGCCTCGTGCCCAAGCTGCTGGTGAAGACCGGCGACACGGTGCAGGCCGGCAGCCCCCTGTTCTGCGACAAGTACAACGAGCGGGTGCTCTACACCAGCCCGGTGAGCGGCGAGGTGGCCGATGTGGTGCGCGGCGAGAAGCGGCGGATCCTGGAAGTGCGCATCCTGGCCGACAGCCAGCAGCGCTTCGAGGACCTGGGCGTCGGCGACCCGGCCACCATGAATCGCGAGACCATCGTGCAGAAGCTGCTGCGCAGCGGTGCCTGGCCGGTGATCCGCCAGCGGCCCTTCGATGTGGTGGCCAATCCGGCGCAGGAGCCCAAGGCCATCTTCATCAGCGCCTTCGACACCGCTCCGCTGGCCCCCGATCAGGACCTCGTGGTGCGCAACCACGGCGCCGATTTCCAGACCGGGCTCGATGCCCTGGCCAAGCTCACCAAGGGCAAGGTGTACCTGGGCGTGAGCGAGAAGACCGCAGCCCGGGAGTTCCTCGATGCCAAGGGCGTTGTGCGCAACACCTTCAGCGGCCCGCACCCCGCCGGCAATGTGGGCGTGCAGATCCATGCCGTCAGCCCCATCAACAAGGGCGAGCTCGTATGGACCGTGGGCGTGCAGGATGTGATCCTCATCGGCCGCCTGTTCCGTCAGGGCCGCTTCGACGCCAGCCGGGTGGTGGCGGTAACGGGCAGCGAGGCCCGCAATCCCAAGTACGTGCGCACCATCATCGGCGCGCCGCTATCGCTGATCACCGGCCCCTTGGAGGGCAATGTGCGCGTGGTGAGCGGCAACCCCCTCACCGGCGAGAATGCCGGGGCTCAGGGCTACCTCGGCTTCTACCATACCCAGGTGACCCTGCTGCCCGAGGGCGATGAGCCCAAGTTCTTCATCACCGATGGCTGGGCCTCGCCCGGCTTCAACAAGTTCAGCGCGAACCGCAGCTTCCCCTCCTGGCTCATGCCCGGCAAGAAGTTCGTGGCCGATACCAACCAGAACGGCGAGGAGCGCGCCTTCGTGATGAGCGGGCAGTACGAGCAGGTCTTCCCCTTCGACATCTACCCGGTGCACCTGCTGAAGGCCATCCTGGTGAACGACATCGAACAAATGGAGAAACTGGGGCTTTATGAAGTGGCTCCGGAGGACTTCGCCTTGTGCGAGTTCGTGTGCACCAGCAAGATCAACTCCCAGAAGATCGTGCGCGACGGCCTCGACGCGCTGATGAAGG
>CAZJTB010000080.1:0-7502 GCA_964548485.1 uncultured Chryseobacterium sp.
GCACCAGCATGGCGCAAAGCGGCCGCGACCTGCGGGATGCGCTGCAGTTCGCCGATGAAACCCAGGTGGAGCAGGCTCCGGCGCAGCCGGTGCTCCGCGACGGTGGCGACATCGTCTTCGAGGAGAACTTCGCCAATGGCTTCGCCGGCAACAACGGCTTCGGCCCCTGGACCACCAGCGGCCCCAATGGCAACATCTGGAAGCGCATGACCACCGGTCCGGTGGGCGCCTTCACCGT
Organism: uncultured Chryseobacterium sp.; assembly: GCA_964548485.1. Classification (GTDB taxonomy): domain Bacteria; phylum Bacteroidota; class Bacteroidia; order Flavobacteriales_F; family PHOS-HE28; genus PHOS-HE28. The sequence continues at coordinate 239 of CAZJTB010000080.1, forward strand.
GCCTACCCAGATTATCACGCAGCCCGCCCCGGCCAACGGCTTCATGGCCTTCCTGAGCGATTCGGCCAATTGCAACTGCACCAGCGGCACCCAGAACTGGCCTGCCAGCCCCACCGAATGGGAAGGCGCGCTGGAATCGCCGCTCCTGGACCTGAGCGCCACGCCGAGCGTGCTGCTGCGCTGGCGTCAGCGCCTGCGTTGGTGCTGCCAGGCCACCTCGCCCCACGTGGTGGAAGTGAGCACCGACGGCGGCAACACCTGGCCCACCGTGCTGCAAGCCGCAACGGGCATCATCACCAACCAGGATCCAGGCACGCAGACCCGCGAGCTGCTGCTCACCGCGGCCATCGCGGCCAACCCCGCCAGCGTGAAGTTCCGCTTCAAGCACAACCCCACTGCCGCCGCCTACCACTGGCAGATCGATGACGTGCAACTCATTGAGCTTTACGACAACGACATGAAGAACGACTACGCCTTCTTCTCGCACACCGGCACCGGTGAGGAATATGGCCGCGTTCCCGCCAACCAGTTCTACCCCACCATGCTCGTGGGCGCCGATGTGACCAACTATGGCGCCACCACCCAGAACAACGTGACCGTTAACGTGAATGTGACGGGGCCTGTGCCCTTCAGCACGCAGATCAATGGCGGCAGCGTTGACCCGGGCGTGAGCGTCACCATCGACCAGAATTTCGCCCTGCCCGCCCTGACCCCCGGCGTTTACAACGGCACCACCACCGTGAGCGCCGACAACCCCGACCAGGTGCCCGCGAACGACCAGTACCTGCGCAACTTCGAGGTGAACAACACGGTTTACAGCCTCGATGGCATCGGCAACCACCCCACCGGCCTGCAATCGCTGGGCACCTTGGGCACCGCGAGCTTCACGGGCGCGGCCGACGGCTTGGTGCTCCTGAACTACTACCAGCTCCGCCAGCCGGCAACGGTCTATGGCATCGAGGTGGGCCTGGGCAGCACCACGGTGGCCGGTGGCGCCATGATCGTATCGCTGCGCGACACCACGCCGGTGTTCGCCACCGTTCCGAACATGACCCAGGTGATCGCCGAGAGCGACATCTTCGATGTGACCGGCGCCATGGTGAGCGCCGGCTTCGCTCGCCTGTGCTTCCCCACGCCGGTCGTTCTCCAGCCCAACGGCTACTTCGGAAGCGTGACGCTCTTCAGCAATGCAGCCGCGAACCACATCCGCGTGATCGATGACCTCACTGTGCCCCAGCCCGGCATCGCCAGCGCCATCTACATCCCGAACGACAACGTGTACAGCAACGGCAATGCGTTCCACATCCGCCTGCTGCTCGCTCCCGTGGCCCCCTGCAACGTGGGCATCAATGAGCAGAGCGCCCTGGAAGGTGTGAGCATGACCTACAATGCGACCAACAGCATGGTGGCCATCAACATGGTGAAGCCCGGCAACTATTCGGTTGAGGTTCTCGACCTGCTCGGCCAGGTGGTGCACAGCACCCGCGCCACGGGAAGCACGAATGTGAGCCTCGCCGGCAACGCCAAGGGCGTGTACATGGTGCGCGTGTCCTCCAGCGAGGGCAGCACGGTGCAGCGCTTCACGGTGGAGTGATCTGATTCGAGCCCGTTTGAGCGAGCCCCGGCCGATCGGCCGGGGCTCGCTGCTTCGGGTGCCCTGGAAATCGCGGCTGATAGTTGCAGATGGGTTGACGGATGGTTTGCTTTGTGTACCTGTGAAACCCCTCAACCCATAACCATGATGAAACGACTGTACCCGTTGACCATGCTCTCTGCTGCGCTGCTCAGCGGAGCGGCTGCAGCTCAGACACGGACCGCGCAGAGCCGGGCCTTGATACCCATGGCCCCGACCGTGGATGAGATCACGCCCATCGGCCCTGCGCACCAAGGCAGCCGCAGCACCGTGATCTGGGAGGACGATTTCTCTGCACCCAGCAACTGGACGCTCGGCTACGACGGAACGCTGGCCTTGAACTGGCAGATCGGCCAGGGGCTCACCAACTCCGGGAGCTACCCTACCCAGCCGGTGAACAGCCCCACGCAGGCCAATGGCTACGCCATGCTCGATAGCGACGGCTTCAACAACAACACCGGCCTCATCGAGCAGAGCCACATGACCACCGCGCAGCCCATCAGCACCGTGGGCTATGCGAATGTGATCCTCGAGTTCCAGACCTTCTACCGGAAGTGGACCAACGAGAACATCTACATCGTGGTGAGCACCAACAACAGCGATTGGACGCCACTTACACCCACGAATCCCGGCACTCTTGGCGTGTATGAGGTGTTCCCCGGCATGGCCGTGCAGCAGGTGATCCAGAACCCCACCCGCGTGCGCATCAACATCAGCGATGCGGCAGGCAACCAGCCCCAGGTGTGGATCCGCTTCTATTGGAGCGGCGAATGGGGGTACAGCTGGTTCGTTGACGACGTGAAGCTGCTGGAGCAGCCGGCGTATGAGCTTGTGATGGAGAACGGCTTCCTCTCGCACACGGGCAATGGCGAGGAGTACGGCCGGATTCCGCAGCAGCACTTGAATCCGTCAATGCGTGTGGGCGGCAGCTTCCTCAATTTCGGCGTGAATGCCATGAGCAACTGCCAGGTGCAGATGAATGTGAATGGCCCCAGCGGTTTCAGCGCGCTGGGCAATGCTGTGAACCTGGCCTCCGGACAGAGCGCCACCATGGATCAGAGCGTGAACCTGCCCAACGGCGGGGCGCTGGGGGCAGGCCTTTACCAAGGCACCTTCACCGTGAACGGTGCCGAGTCCGATCAGGAAGAGGACACGGGTAACAATTCCTACCTGCGGAACTTCGAGGTGAACGCCGCTTGGTACACCGTGGATGGCATCGGCAATCACCCGCCAGGCTATCAGACCCTCTCCTCCATCGGCACCAACAGCTTCACCGGCGATGCGGATGGCGTGATCGTGCTGAACCAGTACCCCTTCCGCGTTTCGCAGATGGTGTACGGCATGGAGTTCCTCCTAACGGCCAATACCCAGCCGGACAGCTACGTGATCTGCGCGATCTACGACACCACCCTCACCGCCACCTTCGACCTGCTGCCGCCCTTGTACGAGACGGATGTGATCGACATCACCGCAGGCGACGTTGCCGCAGGCAAGAAGGCGGTCGAATTCGATGTCCCGCAGAACCTCGCGGCCAATGCCTACTACTTCGGCGTGAAGCTGTTCAGCAACGGGGGCGCCAACAACATCCGGGTGGTTGACGACCTCACCGTGCCGCAGCCCGGGCTCACGAGCGCCATCTACCTGCCGAGCGATTCGCGCATCTACAGCAACGGCAACGGGTTCGCCATCCGCGTGGCCACGCAGAACATCATTTCGGTGCCCGAGCTGGAGGCGCAAGGCGTATCGCTGGCCCCCAACCCCACCACCGGGCTGCTGAACATCCGTTGCAACGAGCCGGGCAGCTACAGCATCGAAGTGCTCAGCATGCTCGGCGAGCGCGTGATGGAGCAGCGCACCACGGGCACCACCACCATCGACCTCACCGCGCTCGCCAAGGGCGTGTACATGGTGCGCGTGGGCAATGGCGCGCGAACCGGCGTGCAGCGCATCGTGCTCGAATGACACCCGCTTCAACCTGAACGAGGAAGCCCCCAGCTGATGCCGGGGGCTTCTTCGTTTCCTGGCGCGGCGGAGCTTCAGCCGCCCATGGCCTTCTTCACCTGGCGCATGAGGCTGCCCGCGAACACGAACTCGTTGAGCTCCTGGTTGCCGCTGTGCAACAGGGCCTCGCGGTCGCCCTCCCACCACTTGCGGCCCTGGTGGATGAACAGGATGTGCTCGCCGGTCTCCATCACGCTGTTCATGTCGTGGGTGATCACCACGGTGGTGGTGCCGAGCTCCTCGGTGATCTCCTTGATGAGGTCGTCGATGACGATGGCGGTCTGCGGGTCGAGGCCGCTGTTGGGCTCGTCGCAGAAGAGGTACTGCGGCTCCAGCACGATGGCCCGGGCGATGCCCACGCGCTTCTGCATGCCGCCGCTGAGCTCGGCCGGGTACAGGCCATCCTTGTCAACGATGCGCACGAGCTTGAGGCATTCGTGCGCACGGTCCTCCATCTCGCCCTTGGGCATGGCGCCGAACATGCGCAGGGGGAACATCACGTTCTCCAGCACGGTGAGGCTGTCGAACAGGGCGGAGCCCTGGAAGAGCATGCCGATGCGCTGCCGCACCTGCCGCCGTTCATCGAAGTCCATCTCGTGGAAGGACCGGCCCTCGTAGAGCACGCGCCCCTCCTCCGGGCGGTGCAGGCCCACCATGCACTTGGCCAGCACGCTCTTGCCCGATCCGCTGCGCCCGATGATCTGGTTCACCATGCCCTTGCGGAACACCGCGTCGATGCCGGTGAGCACCTGCGTGTCACCGAAGCGCTTGCCGAGGCCTTCAACCGCGATCATAGGAGCAGCGCCCGGGTGAGGACGAGGTTCGCGAGCAGGATCACCACGTTGCTGTACACCACCGCGCGGGTGCTGCTGATGCCCACCTCGCGCGTGCCGCCGCGCGTGTAGTAGCCCTGGTAGGCGCTCACCGTGGTGATGATGAAGGCGAAGACCACGGTCTTCACCAGCGCATAGGTGACATGGAAGGGCTTGAATCCGGTCTGGATACCCATGATGAAATCGTCGCTCGAGATCACCCCGCTCTGCACGCCCGCCAGCCAGCCCCCGAAGATGCCCAGGAACATGCTGATCATGACCAGGAAGGGGTTGATGAGGATGGTGGCCGCCAGCTTGGGCAGGACGAGGTAGCCCGCGGAATTGACGCCCATGATGTCCAGCGCGTCGATCTGCTCCTTCACGCGCATGGAGCCGATCTCGGCCGCGATGTTGCTGCCCACCTTACCCGCCAGGATGAGCGAGATCACTGTGGGGCTGAACTCCAGGATCACGCTCTGCCGCGTGGCGAAGCCCACCACCCACGCCTGAATCAGCGGGCTGTCGATGTTGGTCTTCGTCTGGATGGTGATCACCGCGCCCATGAAGGCGCTGAGCAGGGCAACGATGCCCAGGCTCTGCACCCCGAGCAGGTCCATCTCCTCCACCGTGCGGCGCCAGTAGATGCTCAGGCGCTCCGGCCGGGCGAACACCTCGCGCAGCAGCAACAGGTAGCGGCCGATGTGATAAGTGATGCCCACGATGGCGGCGAATGTAGGCCACGCCCCTGCGCGCCTACCTTGGCGCCGCCAACGCGATGCGCCAATCCTCCCGCTTCATGCTCCTGGCACTTGCGATGCTGCTGGTGGCCACCGCATGCAGCAGTCGGCCCCGGAAAACGCTGAAGTACCGGAAGAAGGGCTGCAACTGCCCGAGTTGGGGCCAGGCGCCCACCGTGCCCATGGCGCGGCCCGGCACCCGCTCGTGGGACGCGGAACCCTGCTGACCCGTCGCATGGCCCGCGCGCCCGCCCTGGACCGATTGCGCCAGCACCTGCCCGAGGCCGCCTGGCCCCCGGTGCTCGAATGGCTGCGCGCCCATCCGGTGCATCTGCGCATCGCCCGCCCGCGCGCCACCAAGCTGGGCGATTACCGCAACGACCACACGGGCCGCTCGCCCCGCATCAGCGTGAACGGCGACCTGAATCCGTACGCCTTCCTGGTGACCTTGATCCACGAATTCGCCCATCACGCGGTCTTCCTCGACTTCCCGCGCGCCGAGCCGCACGGGCACGAATGGCGCATGGCCTACAAACGCCTCATGCGCCCCTTCCTGAGCCCGGCCGTGCTGCCCCCCGATGTGCTGGCCGCGCTCACCCTGCACCTGGGGCGACCGCCAGCCAGCAGTTGCGCCGACCTGCAGCTCATGCGCGCGCTGCACCGCCACAATCCGGCGCCCGGATTGCTGCTCGAGCGCCTGCCGGAGCGCGCGGTGTTCGGCTTCCGCAATGCGCTGTATGTGAAGGGCCCCAGGCTGCGCAAGCGCTTCAGGTGCCAATGCCTGCACAATGGCCGGGCCTACCTCATGGACCCGTTGATCGAGGTGCGCATCAGCGAGCCCACAGCCATTCCACAGCCAAGCCCGGAGCCGGTACCTTGCGCGCCGCATGAGCACTGAGAACACCTGGTGCGTGATCATGGCTGGCGGCGTGGGCAGCCGCTTCTGGCCCATGAGCCGCACCGCCTACCCCAAGCAATTCCTCGACTTCCTGGGCCTGGGCCGCACGCTGCTGCAGCAGACCTACGACCGTTTCGAGCCGCTCTGCGGCCGGGAGCGCATCCTAGTGGTGACCAATGCGCGCTACGCGGCCATCGTGCGCGAGCAGCTCCCTGATCTGCAGCCCTGGCAGATCCTCGAGGAGCCCCAACGCAAAAACACCGCCCCGTGCGTGGCCTACGCGAATGCCGTCATCGGCAGACGCGACCCCGGCGCGGCCATCATCGTTGCGCCAAGCGATCACCTCGTGCTGAAGGAAGAAGCCTTCCAGGAAACCATCCGCACGGCGGTGAAGCAAGCACGCTCAACCGACTGCCTGGTGACCTTGGGCATCGTGCCCAGCCGGCCCGACACCGGATACGGCTACATCCAGTTCCAGCCGGGCGAAGGAACCGTGCATCCCCGGGTGAAGAAGGTGAAGACCTTCACCGAGAAGCCCGACCACGCCACCGCGCAGCGCTTCATCGAGAGCGGCGATTTCCTCTGGAACGCGGGCATCTTCATCTGGACCCTGAAGAGCATCGAGGCCGCCTTCCACCGGCATCTGCCCGGGATGCAAGCGCTCTTCGACACCCGCCTTAACGCCATTGGCACCGACCGCGAACAGGCGGCCATCGCCGAGGTGTACGCCGAATGCGCCAGCGAGAGCATCGACTACGGCATCATGGAGAAGGCCGCGAACGCCTTCACAGTGATGAGCGACTTCGGCTGGAGCGACCTGGGCACCTGGGGCAGCCTGTACACGCACCTGCCAAAGGATGAGCACGGCAATGCCGCCATCGGCAGCGCCGTGAAGCTCCACGGCTGCAGCGGCAACGTGGTGCATGCGCATGACGGACGGCTGCTGGTGCTCCAGGGCCTCGAGGACTTCATCGTGGTGAGCACCTCCGACGCGCTGCTGGTGTGCCGCAAGCGCGACGAGCAGCAGATCAAGCAATTCGTGAACGAGCTCACCGCTGAGAGCGGCGAGCGTTACATCTGACGGCCGCGCCGCGCGCCATGGACCGCGCCTTCCGCATCCTGCTGCCCGCTGTGCTGGCCATCTGGGCCCTGCTGCTCTTCCTCTACGACCCCGAGCAGCACG
>CAZJTB010000080.1:7514-8823 GCA_964548485.1 uncultured Chryseobacterium sp.
CCCCTGCCCCTTCCACTGGCTCACCGGGCTCTTCTGTCCCGGCTGCGGCGCCCAGCGCGCGGTGCACGACCTCCTGCACGGCCGGCTGCTCGATGCCCTGGGGCACAACGCGGCCCTGGTGGCCACCCTGCCCCTGCTGGGCCTGCAATGGGGCGTCGGCCGCTGGATGCAGCGACCCCTGGGCCACGACAACCGGGTGGTATGGGCCTGGGCAGCGGCCCTGATGGCCTGGGGAATCGCGCGCAACCTGCCCGGCCTGGAGGCGCTGGCCCCATAGCCGTTTACATTCGCCCGCATCCAACCGAGCGCCTTCCCGTGGCCGCCTTCGAACTCATCACCGGCCAGGAGGCCCTTGCCAAGCGCGCTTCGGAGCTGGGCCGGGCCAGCATCATCGCCCTCGATACCGAAGCCAGCAGCTTCCACCGCTACAAGGAGCAGGTGTGCCTGGTGCAGCTGAGCACCCGCGAGCGCACCTTCCTGGTGGACCCGCTGGCGCTGCCCGACCTGAAGCCCCTGAAGGAGCTGCTGGCCGCCCCCTTGATGGAGGTGGTGATCCACGATGCCGACTACGACCTGCGCATCCTGGCGAAGTACCATGCCATCCGCGTGGAGAATGTCTTCGACACCCTGGTGGCCGCCGAGCTGCTCAACGAGCCGGAGATCGGCCTGGCCTCGCTGCTCGCCAAGTATCAGGGCGTGCAGGTGGACAAGAAATTCCAGAAGGCCGACTGGAGCAAACGGCCGCTCCCCGCCGACATGCTCGCCTACGCCGCCGGCGATACCAGCCACCTGATCGCCCTGCGCGACCAGCTGAAGGAGCTGCTGATCGCCAAAGGCCGCTGGAGCTGGGCCGAGGAGGAATTCCACCTGCTCACCGACGCGCCCTTCAACCTGCCTGCTGACGATGAGCCCGGCTTCCTGAAGATGAAAGGCGCCAAGATGCTGAAGCCCCATCAGCTCGCCATCCTGCGCGAGGTGCATGCCTGGCGCGAGGCGCTGGCCCAGAAGATGGACCGCGCCCCCTTCATGGTGCTGGGCAACGAGGTGCTGCTGGGCCTGGCCACCGATCCGCCGAAGAGCGCCAAGGAGATCGGCGCGCGCAAGGGCGTGGGCGAGAAGCTCGTGCAGCGCCATGGCCGCGACCTGATGGCCGCCGTGCAACGTGCGCTGGATACGCCGAAAGAGGATTGGCCGCGCGTTCCCAAAGGCAAGCGCTACCCGCGCGATGAGGACTACGACGACCGCTTGAAACGGCTGAAGCAGGTGCGCGACCGGCTCACCGCCGAGCACGACCTGCGCCTGGGCATCG
>CAZJTB010000081.1:0-8760 GCA_964548485.1 uncultured Chryseobacterium sp.
GGCGTCGAATTCAGCGGGCGGAAGCACCGTCAAGGGCATCTGCATGTTGTAGTGCGCGGCGCCGCAGATCTTGTTGCACAGCAGGATGTAGTCGAAGGTGTAGGCCTCCTTGCCCTGCTGCGCGCGGATGGCGTTGATCTCCGCCACCCGGCCCTGTATCTCGGGCAGCGTGCGCATGCTGTCGGTGGTGATCGTGGGCGTCACCTTCATGCTGGTGGTCATCCCAGGCACGGCGTTCATCTGGATGCGCAGGTGGGGGATGTAGGCGCTGTGGATGATGTCGCGCGAGCGGATCAGGATCTTCGTCTCCCGGTCAACGGGCAGGTTGAAGTCCTTGGTCACCACGTCATCGGCGCCGTGCAGGTAGGAGCTGGCCGAACCGTTGGCCTTGATGTCCTGCTCCATCACCATGCGCAGGTTCACGATGCGCGCGGCGATGCGGTCCAGGTACTCGATGCGGTGCTCCAGCTCGTCGCGGCGCGAATCGGGCAGCACGGCAGCAAGCTCGGCCTGCGCCTCGGCCTTCTCTTTGGCGATCTCGCCCAGGCGGTTCGCGATGGTCGTTGCGGTTACGATGCCCAACGGGTTCTCGCCGCTGATGAGGCGGTAATCGGTGGCGCCCAGCATGCCGTCATTGCCTGGGTAGCGCGCCGTCCAGTCGAACTGCTTCGCGTACAGCTCCATGCTCATCGCGTCGGGCGAGGCCGGGGAGGTGATGTGCTGCCAGGTGGTGAGGCCATAGATGATGATGATGGCCAGCACCGCCGCAGGCACCACGGTCCAGAGCAGCTCCAGCTTGTTGTTGTGCGGGTACCAGAAGGCCTTGCGCTTGCTGCTGAACACGTACTTGCCCGCGAAGTAGAACAGCAGCACATTGGTGATGATGAACGTGACGATGAGGATCCACCAGTTGAAGTTGAGCAGGGCATCGGTGTCGGCGCCCTGGGTGCTGGCGGCCACGGGCAGCATCTTGTCCTTGTAGCGCAGCACCAGCCACAGGAAGAAGCCGAAATAGGCCACCGGGAAGAGCCACATGAGGGTGGCGTTCAAGCGGTTGTCGCCATCGGAGATCTCCTCCTCGCGCTTGCCGCGCAGCCGCGAGGTGAGCTCATACACGCGGGCCAACTGGGCCACCGCCAGGATGCCCAGTACCACGACGATCAGGATCAGGAGCTTGGTCATTGTCCGCTATGCTTCAACCGGGCAGGGGTGCCTTGTGTTCGTTGATCAGATGCTGTGGTGCACGCTTTCCTCCAGGTAGGGGTGGTTCACGGGCGTCAAAGGGGCCTTCGCCAGGGTGCCGAGCACCACGCGGATGAAGGCGCCCAGGAAAAGCACGAACATGCCCGCGTCCAGCAGGCCCAGGCCATGGTGGAAGTCGTGGCCGGCCGCGCCGGGCATCACCATCATGTTCACATCCATCCAGTGGCCGATGAAGATCACCGTGCCCACGCCGATGAGGTAACGGGGGTTGCGCTTGGTGTCGCGGGCCATCAGCAGGCCCATGGGCAGGGCGAAGTTGATGAAGAAGGTGGTCCACATCAGCGCAGGATGCTCATTGATGCGCTGCTGGAAGTAGGTGACCTCCTCGGGGATGTTGCTGTACCAGATGAGCATGAACTGGCTGAAGTAGAGGTAGGTCCACAGGAAGCTGATCGCGAACACCCACTTGCCCATGTCGTGGATGTGGCTGCTGTTCACCTGGGGCAGGTAGCCCTTGCGCTTGAGGTAGAGCACCAGGATCACGCCGGTGATCATGGCGCTCACCCACATGCCGCTGAACACGTACCAGCCGTAGAGGGTGCTGAACCAGTGCGCATCGATGCTCATGAGCCAGTCCCAGGCGAGGGTGCTGCTGAACACGGCGAAGAAGACCAGGAAGAGGGCGCCGCGGCGGTAGGTGAGCAGGTGCGTGCGCACCAGGCTCTCGCCGGTCAGTCCATCCATCTCGAGGCTCTTCTTGCGGAACCAGCGCGCGGCGAACACGAAGGTGGCCAGGTAGGCCAGCGTGCGGATCCAGAAGAAGGGCTGGTTCAGGAAGGCCTTCTTGCCCGCCATGATCGCATCGAAGTTCGGGCTGGCCGGGTCGTACAGGGTCTTGTCCATCCAGTGATAGATGTGGTGCAGGCCCAGGCTCCCGGCCGCAAGCACCACGATCATGATGATGGCGCCAACGGGTATCCAGCCCATGATGGCCTCGTACACGCGCTTCACCAGCACGCTCCAGGCGGTCTCGGTGGCGTTCTGCAGCGCGTAGAAGAACAGCGCGCCCAGGCCGATGCCCAGGAAGAAGAAGCCGTTGACGAGCAGGGCGCTCCAGGTGCGCTGATGGTGGTCGCTGTGGTCGCCGACCACGCCCACGACCGTGGCGACCGCGCCCAGCGCGATCAGGGTCATGCTCAGCGTGCTCGCCCGTTTGCTGATGGTGAAGTTCATCGCGGATCCGTTGTGCTGGTTCACATGGTGGCCGGTGCCGCCGGCTCACGGGTCATCTTGCCTCCGTTCTGCAGGTAGCGCACATAATGCGTCACCATCCAGCGCTCCTCCTTGCTCAGCTGCGAGGCGTGCGAGCCCATGGCCACGTTCTTCCCGTACTGCAGGGAGTGGAAGATCTTGCCTTCGGGCAGGTCCTTCAGCGGACCGGTGTAGCTGCCCGGCGCGGGGTAGTTGCCGTTCTTCACCACGCCGCCGTCGCCCTCGCCCTTCTCGCCGTGGCAGTGCTGGCAGAACTTCGTGTACAGCTCCTTCCCGGCGGCCACGGTGGCCTCGGTCATGGCGATGGGGCTCTTTAGCTCCAGGCCCGCGCGCTCGTAATCCTCCGGCGTGTTGGCGTAGGGATAAGGCATGTTGAATGCGGCCTTGCCCGCATCGCTGCTGAAGGCGATTGTGCCCTCCACCGGTTTGCGGGCGCTGGGCCGGTTGCGCTGCTCGCGCGCCTTCTCCTCGCTGAAGTGATAGGGGTCCTGGCCGTAGTCCACGTAGGCCTCGATGGCCGGGCTGCGGTACATGTCGGGCATGTACTCCACCCCGGGGCTGTTGGGGTCGCTCTTCCCGCAGGCGGCCAGCAGGCCGATGGAGGCGAGCGCGATTAGGGTCTTGGCGGTGCGCATGGGGCTCAGCATTGGCGCTCGTTGATCTCCGTCACAGGCGTCTGGCGCAGCAGCTCGGCGATGGCCTCGGAGCTGTGGCCATGGTTGTCGGCCGTGCGGATCTCCATGATGAACTTATCGTCGGTGCTGCGCGGGTCCGGGTTGCGGGCCGGCATGCCGGGCAGGGTCTTGTTGCGGATGAGGTAGGTGATGGCCATGCCGTGGGCAGCGCAGAGCACGGTGAACTCGAAGGTGACCGGGATGAAGGCGGGCACGTTCTGGTAATAGTGGAAGCTGGGCTTGCCGCCGATGTTCATCGGCCAGTCGAAGATGTTGAAGTACCAGATGCCCAGCACGGCCAGCGCGGTGCCGGTGATGCCGAACATGAAGCTCACGATGCCCAGGCGGGTGCGCTTCACCCCGATGATGGGGTCGAGGCCGTGCACCGGGAAGGGCGAGAACACGTCCTTCACCTTCACGCCGCTGCTCACCAGCTTGCGCGCGCCGTCCTTCAGCTGCTCGGGGTCGTCATAGACCGCGTAGATGACCTTGTTCGCCATGGATCAATGATGATGGTGCGCGGCGGCCTTCTTGTAGCTCTCGCCGCTGGTCTTCAGGATGGACTTCACCTCGTTGAGCGCCAGCACCGGGAAGTAGCGGGCGAAGAGCAGGTACAGGGTGAAGAAGATGCCGATGGTGCCCAGGAACACGCCCACATCCACCCAGGTGGGGTGGAACATGGTCCAGCTGCTGGGCATGTAGTCGCGGTGCAGGCTGGTCACGATGATCACGAAGCGCTCGAACCACATGCCGATGTTCACGACGATGCTCATGAAGAAGGTGAACGCCAGGTTGGTGCGCAGCTTCTTGAACCAGAAGAGCTGCGGGCTGATCACGTTGCAGCTCATCATGGCCCAGTAGCTCCACCAGTAGGGTCCGGTGGCGCGGTTGATGAAAGCGTAGCTCTCATACTCCACGCCGCTGTACCAGCTGATGAAGAGCTCGGTGATGTACGCCACGCCCACGATGGAGCCCGTGACGATGATCACGATGTTCATGTACTCCACGTGCTTCACGGTGATGTAGCTCTCGAGCTTCATCACCTTGCGCATCACCAGCAGCAGGGTCTGCACCATGGCGAAGCCGCTGAACACGGCGCCGCTCACGAAGTAGGGCGGGAAGATGGTGGTGTGCCAGCCGGGGATCACCGAGGTGGCGAAGTCGAAGCTCACCACGCTGTGCACCGAGAACACCAGCGGTGTGGCGATGCCGGCGAGCACCAGGCTCACCTCCTCGAAGCGCGTCCAGGCCTTGGCGTTGCCTGTCCACCCGAAGCTGAGGATGCTGTACGCCTTCTTCATGGCGGGCTTGGTCACCTTGTCGCGGATGGTGGCGAAGTCGGGGATGAGGCCGATGTACCAGAACACGAGCGATACGCTGAAGTAGGTGCTGATCGCGAACACGTCCCAGAGCAGGGGCGAGTTGAAGTTCACCCAGAGGCTGCCGAACTGGTTGGGAAGCGGGAGCACCCAATAAGCCATCCAGATCCTCCCCATGTGGATGCCGGGGAAGGTGGCGGCCATGATCACGGCGAAGATGGTCATGGCCTCCGCGCTGCGGTTGATGGCCATGCGCCACTTCTGGCGGAAGAGCAGGAGCACCGCGCTGATGAGGGTGCCGGCATGGCCGATGCCCACCCACCACACGAAGTTGGTGATGTCCCAGGCCCAATCGACCGTCTTGTTCAGGCCCCATACGCCGATGCCCTTGCTGATCAGGTACAGGATGCAGCCCGTGCCGTAGGCGGCGATCAGGCTGGCGATGGTCATGAGGATGTACCAGCCGCGCGGGGCCTTGTTCTCGATCGGCCGCACGATATCCTCGGTGATATCGTGGTAGGTCTTGTGACCCAGGATGAGCGGTTCTCTGATCGCTGCTTCTGCGTGCATGGTTCCGGGTCTTTTCCTTAGGCGTGGTGGGCTTCTTCTTCCGCGTTGCGCACCTTCACCAGGTAGCTCACATTGGGTTTCACGCCCACCTCCTCCAGCGCGTGGTAGGCGCGGTCGGCGTCGGCGAGCTTGCGGGCCTTGCTGCCGGTGTCGTTCAGGTCGCCGAATACGATGGCGCCGGTGCCGCAGGCGGCGCTGCAGGCGGTCTCGATGTCGCCATCCTTCACCGGGCGGCCCTCCTTCTTCGCCTTCAGCTTGCCGGCCTGGATGCTCTGCACGCAGAGGCTGCACTTCTCGATCACGCCGCGCCCGCGCACGGTCACGTCGGGGTTCAGCACCATGCGGCCCAGGTCGTCCCAGGCGGGGTTCACCTCGGCGAACTTGCTGCTCACGTAGTTGAACCAGTTGAAGCGCCGCACCTTGTAGGGGCAGTTGTTGGCGCAGTAGCGCGTGCCGATGCAGCGGTTGTAGGCCATCTGGTTGAGGCCCTCGTTGCTGTGCGTGGTGGCGGCCACCGGGCACACGGTCTCGCACGGCGCATGGTTGCAGTGCTGGCACATCACCGGCATGAAGAAGACGCTCGGCGATGCGCTGGGCTCCTCCATCTTGCGGTACAGGCTGATCTTGCTCTCGCCTGCCGCGCGGCCCTCGTCCCACCGGGTGTCGCTGCTGTAGTAGCGGTCGATGCGCAGCCAGTGCATCTCGCGGCTGCGGCGCACCTCGTCCTTGCCCACCACGGGGATGTTGTTCTCGCTGTTGCAGGCGGTGATGCAGGCCCCGCAGCCGATGCAGCTATTCAGGTCGATTGTGAGGCCCCAGCGGTGGCCCACGCCTTCCACGGGGTGCTCGGCCCAGAGGTCGAAGGCCGCCACCGGCTTGCGGTCGCGCGAGTCGATGACGCCATCCTCGTTCACATCCTCATGCACCACCAGCGCATGCGGCTCGTTGTAGGCGTTCTTGTCGCCCGCCTTGTAGGTCGCGAGGGAGGTCTCCTTCACGATGCTATGGCGGTCCATGTGGGTGAGGTGCGTCTGCGTGATGGCCACCGGGTAGGTCTCGCCCGTGGCGCTCACGCTCACGTTCACCGCATCGTAGCTCACCGCGCCATCCATCAGGCTGGTGAGGGGGTAAGCGTTCTGTCCCACCGGGCTGCGGTTGCCGTTGTGGTCGGTGACCACCGCGGCCTTGCCCACGCGCTCGCCGTTGGCGCCGCGGCCGTAGCCGAGGGCGATGGCGATGGTGCCTTCCTTCTGGCCCGGGCTGGGCACCACGGGCAGCTTCACCTCGGCCTCGCCCACCTTCACGCTCACCACGCCCGCCGGGCTCTGCTCGCCCAGGTAATCGGGGAGTCCCAGCTTGCGCACATCGGCGAAGCTCATGCACACGTAGTTGTCCCACGTGATCTTGGTGAGCGGATCGGGCATTTCCTGCTGCCACGGGTTGTTGGCATGCTGGCCGTCGCCGATGGCCTCGGTGGTGTAAAGGCTCAGCTGCCACTCGCCGGCGCCGCTCGATGCCTGCTTGGCTGAAGCGGCCGCAGCGCTCACATCACCCGCGAAGGTGGCTGCCGTTGCGGGCACGGCCGGGCCGGCGAGCACGCCATCGTGCAGGCTCTGGTTCCACACCGCATCGAAGGGCTGGCCGGGCATGTACTGGGCGAGGTTCGCGCGCCAGGTCTCCTGGATGAATTCGCGCCACTTGGTTTCCACGCCGGCCCAAGCGAGCAGGCTGCCCTGCCAGGCGCGCGTATCGAAGAGCTTATTGATGGTGGGCTGCTGCAGCGCGTATTGGCCGGGCTTCGGCTTGTAATCGCCCCAGGCCTCCAGGTAATGGTGGTCCGGGCATACCCACTGGCACAGGCTGCCGGTCTCATCGGCGTAGCGGGCACAGCTCACGGTGAGGCCCACCTTCTCCAAGCCGCTCTTGAACTCGGCGGCATTGGGCAGGCTATAGGCCGGGTTCACGCCAGCCACGATGAGCGCGCCGATGGCCCCTGCGTTCATGTCCTTCACCAGCTGCGCCACGGCGGCATCGTCGCCCTGGAAGAAGTTGGTGTGGTTATCCAGGTCGATCGTGCTGCCATAGCTGCCGAGCATGGCATTGATGGCGTTCACCAGCACCTGCGTGCCTTCGTGGTTGCTGCCGCACACCACCAGGGCCCGGCCCTTGGCGGCCCACAGTTCGGCGGCGGCGCGCTTCAGCGCATCGTTGTCGAGGCCTCCGCCCACGGTGGCCATGCCGGCCTTGGCGGCGATGGCATCGTGCAGGGCGATCACGGCCAGCGGCACCTCGCTGGGGCTCACCATCACTCGCTGGTCGGCGTTGGCGCCGGTGAGGCTCATGCGGGCCTCCACCTGCCAGTGGCGGTTCATGGCGCCATCGGGGTTGCGGCGCGTGGCGTACTGCCACTGGTACTCGTTGCTGCTGCCCCAGCTGCTGAGGAAGTCCGCGTCAACGCTCACCACCACATCGGCCTTGGCGAAGTCGTAGCCGGGGAACACGCGCTTGCCGAAGCTCTTCGCATTGGCGCCGGTGACGCCGCAGTAGCTGATGGTGTCGTACTGCACATGCTCCACCGTGGCATGCCTGGCCTTCAGCGCGGCGATGGCCGCCTTGGTGCTGGGGCTGATGATGGTGGGGGTGAGCACCGCGATGCGCTTGCCTGCGGCCGCGGCATCGGCCAGGCCCTTGCCGATGGCGGCATCGGCATCGCTCCACTTCGTTCCCACCAGCTTGCCCTCCTCGCGGCGGCGCGGCCCTTTCAAGCGCTCGCCATCATAGAGCGACAGCACGCTGCTGATGATGCGGGCGCTGACCACGCCTTTATCGAGCGCGGGATTGCGGTTGATGCCGAAGCGCGGGTTGCCCTTCACGTGGATGGGGCGGCCCTCACGGGTCTTCACCAGCACGCTGGCGAAGTCCTGCCCATCGTAGTAGGTGCTGGCGTACCAGTTGGCCACGCCCGGGGTGATCTCCTCGGGCTTGCTCACGTAGGGGATGCTCTTCACCACCGGGGTCTCGCAGGCGGCCAGGGTGGCGGCGCCCAGGGAGAAGCCCAGGAACTTGAGGAAGTCGCGGCGATCGGTGCTGGCCCCTTGCAGGTTCCGGTCGCCCAGCACCTGATCGATGGCCAGTTCCGTGGGGAACTCGCTCGAGCGGGCCTTGAGGGCTTCGGGGTCCTGACGCAGGTCGGCCGCGTCCATCCAGTACTGCTTCGTGCTCGACATCGTGCGCGCGGTTCTTAGTAGTGGCACTTGGCGCATTCCCAGCCGCCAAGCTCCTTCACGGTGATCTTCTCGTCCTCCAGGTACTGGCGCAATTCGCGCTGCCCGATGGGGTTCTCCTTCAGGCGGCGGTGCACTTCGTCGTAATAGCCGTTGCCGGCCATCTGTACTTCGGTCTCGCCATGGCACTGGATGCACCAGCCCATGGTGAGCGGGGCCCATTGCTCGGCCACGTCCATCTTCTCATCGATGGGGCCGTGGCACTTCTGGCACTCGATCTTGCCCACGGCCACGTGGGTGGCGTGGCTGAAATAGACGTGATCCGGCAGGTTGTGCACCTTGTTCCACATGATCGGCTTCTCCACACCCGTGTAGCGATTGTTCTCCGGGTCCCAGCCCGTGGCCGCGTAGATCTTCTGGATCTCCGCAGTGCCCGCCTCCGAGCGGCCCTGGTTCACGGCCTGGTGGCAGTTCATGCACACATTGGCCGTGGGGATG
>CAZJTB010000082.1:0-8759 GCA_964548485.1 uncultured Chryseobacterium sp.
GCGCTGCCTGCGCTCGCTGGTGGAGTGCGACCGCGCGGGGCTGGAGGTGGAGGTGGTGGTGAGCGATGGCCGAAGCGGCGATGGCACCCGCGAGGAAGTGAAGGCCTTCACCGATGCGCATCCCTGGATCACGCTCGCGGATAATCCACAGCGCACCACGCCGCACGCGCTCAACCTGGGCCTGCGGCCCGGAGGGTATGATGTGGGCATCATCCTGGGTGCGCACGCCGAAGTGGATGCGGCGTTCATACGCCTCAGCGTGGAGGAGCTGCGCGCCCATCCCGAGGCCGGTTGCGCCGGGGGCATCATCGAGAATGAGTACCACGATGCCGTAAGCCGCCGCATCGGCCTGGCCATGGGCCACCCCTTCGGCGTGGGCTCCGCGCATTTCCGCACAGGCCGTAAGGAAGGCGAGGTGGATACGGTGGCCTTCGGCGCATACCGACGCGAGGTGTTCGAGCGCATCGGCTACTTCGATGAGCGCCTGGCCCGCAACCAGGATGATGAGTTCAACTACCGCGTGGTCAAGGCCGGCTTCCGCATCAGGCTGAACAGCGCGATCCGCAGCCGCTACCATGTGCGTGGCACGTATGCCAAGCTTTGGCGGCAGTACAGGCAGTACGGTTTCTGGAAGGTGCATGTGAACGCCCTCCACGGCACGGTGACCACCGCGCGGCAGCTGATGCCCGCGCTGCTGGTGCTCGGCTTCGGCCCCGGAGCGCTGCTCGCTGCGCTATTCCCGGTGCTGCGCCTGCCGTGGCTCATCGGCGCCGCGGCGTATGCGACAGCGGCGGTCATCAGCGCCGTGCATGCCGCGCGCGGCCTTCGCGACGCGCCGGGCGTGCTGCTCGCCTTCCTCACGCTGCACTTCGCTTACGGCATCGGCTACCTTCAGGGTCTGCTCCACTTCGTGGTGCTGCGGCGCGGTGTCGCGGCATCGCACCAGCAACTCACGCGATGAGCCTGCGAAGCCTCCACCTGGCCCTGCTGCAGGTCTATGCCGAGGGCGGCGATGGGCCCGCCGAGCGTTGGCGCCTGCTCACCGCCTGCTTGTTCGCCGCAGCGCTGCCCTTGGCCCCAACGGTGCTTCCGCTGCTCTTGGTAGTGATGCTGGCCACGCAGGTGGTGAGCGGGCCCGTCTGGCGGCGCCCCCTGTTCCAGGTCGATTGGCGGTCGCCATCGCCCTGGCTCCTGGTCTTCTTCCTCCTGCATGTGCTGGGCATGCTGTGGACCGCGAACACGGGATTCGGATGGTTCGATATCGGCATCAAGCTCGGCCTCTGCCTGCTCCCTTTGGTGGCCATGCTGCGCGGCACCGGGCGTCGCGGGCGCGATGCGGTGCTCCTCAGTCTCTGCCTGGGCTGCGCGGTGGCCGTGGTGTTCTACCTCCTGCTCGCCGCGTATCGCGCGGCGCGGGCCGACGGGGCGGGGCTCGAGGAGTTCATCAGCTCGCGCTTCTCACCGGGATTGCATCCCAGCTATCTCGCCTGGTATCTCGTATCGGCCATCGCGGTGCTGCTCGTGGGCGGCACGGGCGCACGCTTGCCCCGTTCCTGGCGCATGGCGGTGCTGCTCATCCTCCTGCTGGGCGTCGTGCTCTGCCAGGGGCGCATGGGCTGGATGGCCCTGCCCGTGGTGCTGGCATGGGCCCTGGCGCAGGGCTGGCGCGATCGCGTGCTGCGGCGCGACCTCATCGCGCTGTTCCTGGCTGCGCTGCTGGGCGGCGCGCTGCTCACCGCGGTTTCCCCCGGTGTGCGCGCCCGCATGGTGGACATGGTGCAGGCGGTGGGCAGCGATCAGGCGGATGCCACGCAGAGCGCTGCGGTGCGCACCCTCACCTGGCGCGCGGCCTGGCAGGTGGGGCGCGCGCACCTTCCATTGGGCACCGGCACCGGCGATGTGAAGGATGAATTGATGCTGGCCTACGAGCGCATGGGCGCCGGGCAGGCCCTGGAGAAGCGGCTGAACGCGCACAGCCAGTTCCTGCAATCGTTCGCCGCGCTGGGCCTAGCGGGCATGGCCTCCTTGCTGCTGGCGCTGCTCGGAGGGCTGGTGCGGGCGCGCGGCCCGGCCGGCGACCGCGGCCTGCGGCGCCTGCTCCTCCTGGTTGCCGTGATGAACCTGTCGGTGGAGAGCATGCTGGAGGTGCAGGCCGGGGTGCTCTTCATGGCCTTCATCGCCTGGGTGGCTTGGTGGCCGGGCCACGGGGCCGCATCTTCGCGAGCATGATACCCTTCAGCCCGCCCCGCATCGATGACAAGGTCGTGAAGGCCGTGGAGGAGGCCTTGCGCAGCGGATGGATCACCACCGGCCCGCGCGTGAAGGAATTCGAGCAGCGGCTCGCAGCCTATTGCGGGGCGCCGCGCGTGATCGCGCTCAACAGCTGGACGAACGCGGCGGAGCTCGCCCTGCGCTGGTACGGCATCGGCCCCGGCGATGAGGTGATCGTGCCGGCCTACACCTATTGCGCCACCGCGAACATCGTGATGCACGTGGGCGCCAAGCCCGTGATGGTGGATGTGCTCGATGATTTCACCATCGACCCCGAGGCGGTGCGCCGGGCCATGACAGTGCGCACCAAGTGCATCATCCCGGTGGATGTGGGCGGCCTGCCCGCTCGGGTGCACGACATCGTGCGCATCGCCACCGAAGGCTGCCACCTCTTCACGCCCAAGGTGAACCTGCGCGTGGCCGGCAGCAATCCGCAGATGCGGCTGGGACGCGCGCTCGTGCTGGCCGACGCGGCACATTCCTTCGGCGCGCGCATCAAAGGCGTGCAGTTGGGCATGCAGGCCGACATCACCGGCTTCAGCTTCCACGCGGTGAAGAACCTCACCACGGCCGAGGGCGGGGCGCTCGCCTTCAACCTGCCCGAGCCCTTCGACCACGACGAGGTGTACGCCTACTTCAACACGCTGAGCCTGCACGGACAGAGCAAGGATGCCCTGGCGAAGCTGCAGCCCGGCGCCTGGCGCTACGATGTGGCCATGCCCGGCTACAAGTGCAACATGACCGACATCCAGGCGGCCATCGGCCTGGTGGAGCTGGAACGGTACGACAGCGAGACGCTTCCGCGGCGGCGCGCCATCTGCGAGCGCTACGCCAAGGGCTTCGAGGGCGATGCACGCATCCTGCTCCCCGTGCAGCGCGATGAGCAGCGCGAGGGCTGCCATCACCTGTACATGATCCGCATCGCGGGCGCCAGCGAGGAGCAGCGCGACGCCATCATCGCGGCCATCGCCAAGCGCGGGGTGAGCGTGAACGTGCATTTCATCCCCCTGCCGCTCCTGAGCTTCTACAAGGGCCAGGGCCACCAGATCTGGGCCTATCCGAAGGCACATGCGCTTTATGCCAACGAGGTCAGCCTGCCGGTGTTCTTCGACCTCACGGACAAGCAGGTGGATGAGGTGGTGAAGGCCGTGAAGCGCTCGGTGTCCGAAGTGATGGGGGCCTGATGAAGCGGCTGTTCGACCTGGTGGCCTCGCTGGGCGCGCTGCTGGTGCTCTTTCCGCTGCTCCTCCTGATCGCGCTCGCCGTGATGCTGGGCTCGCCGGGCGGCGCCTTCTTCCGCCAGGCACGCGTGGGGCTCCATGGGCGCGAGTTCCGCCTGCTGAAGTTCCGCACCATGCGTCCGGGCAGCGAGGCCGCGGGGCAGCTCACCGTGGGCGGCCGCGACCCGCGCATCACGGGCGTCGGCTACTTCCTGCGCAGGACCAAGCTCGATGAGCTGCCGCAGCTGTGGAACATCCTCGTCGGCGAAATGAGCATCGTGGGCCCGCGCCCCGAGGTGCCGCGGTACGTTGCCCTCTACTCCGAGGCACAGCGCCAGGTGCTTACGGTGAGGCCCGGGCTTACCAGCCTGGCCAGCATCGCCTACATCGATGAGAACGAGGTGCTCGGCCGCGCGGCCGAGCCCGAGCGGGCTTACATCGAGGAGGTGATGCCGGCGAAGCTGGCGCTCGACTTGCGCTATGTGCGCGAGCGCGGCCTGCTGCTCGATCTGCGCATCATGCTTGCCACGGCGCTGCGCCTGCTGAGGCGCTAGCGTTCCGGACCGCCGGTCACTCCTCCGTGCGGCCCAGCAGGTCTCGGAGCTTCTCCAGGTCGGCCGCGCGCTCGCTATCGTGCAGCCGGGCGTAGCTGTTGGCCAGGTTGTTCAGCTGTCTGCGGATGATGTCGATGTTGGTGCAGGGCTGGTAGAAGGAGGGGCGGGGCTCGATCTTCAGCTTCGCGAGGAACTCATCGATCTCGTTGCGGCCCAGGATGTCGCCCTGGCTGAAGGCGTTCACGTAGAAGAGCACGCTCTCCTCGCCCTGCTGGCCGGCGTCGGCCCCTCCGATGCTCTGCTCGTCGAGGTAGGCGAGCACGAAGTGGTTGGGCAGGTTCACCCCGCGCAGGGGCAGGCCCAGGTCCTCGGCGAGCACCTGGTAGATGATGGCCAGCGAGAGCGGGTTGCCCTTGCGGCTGTCGAGCACCTCGTTGATGTAGCTGTTCTGCGGCGCGTGGTAGTTACGCTTGTTGCCCTTGAAGCCGTGGACCTGGAAGAAGATGTGGTTGAACACGCGCACCTTCTCGAAGGCGGTGAGGTGGTCGTTCAGCTCCAGCCAGATGTCGTGCCGGATGGCCGCCAGCCGGGCCTTCACCTTCTGCTCATCCATGTCCGGGTAGCGGTACCGGCTGATGATGAGCGCGCCTTCCAGCAGGTCGTCGCCGCCGCCCGCCTTCCACTCCGTGAGCCGGTCGGTGACCCGGCTCAGGTGGATGGTGTGCAGCAGGTCCTCGATGCGGTTGCGGAACAGGTCGCCGAGGTCATCGGTCTCCCAGGCGCGCTCCAGCTCGGGCACGATGTCGTCGCCCATCTGCACGATGCGCTGCCGCACCTGCGTGTAGATGTCCTCGTCGGGGTCGTCGATCAGGGTGATCAGCGCGCGGATCTCGTTGTGGCTCATCGCGAGGCGCCGGTAAGTGCGGCTCGCGGCGAAACTATCCGGGCCTCGCAGGGCCCCCGGTGCCGCCGCCTGCCCTTGTTTCAACCGGTGCGCTGTTGACGGACAGGCGGGCTCGCGCGCTTTGAACACGCGGGTGTTCACGAGCCGCGCACGGGGCGGGGCAAAGCCACGAACTTCGCCGCCGCGTGAAGCTACCCATCACCGTAGGCTACCTCACCATCGAGGATGCGCGCGACCGCCGCGCCTGGTCGGGCACGCACCACTTCCTGCTGAAGGAGCTGGAGCGCCGCGTGGAGCGCGTGGAGCTGCTCGGCCCGCTGCCCGAGCCCATCGTGGTGAAGGCCGCGCGGCTCTTCAATCAGATCGCCCTGCGGCTGCTGGGCAAGCGCTTCAATTGGCGTGCTTCGCCCTGGGTGGCGCGCAGCTATGCCCGCATCATCGAGCGCGGGCTTCAAGCGAAGCCGGTTGACCTGGTCATCGCTCCCGCTGGTCTGGCCACCACGGCCTTCCTGCGCGTCGATGCGCCCATCATCTACATCAACGACCGCTGCATCGCCGGCGCGCTGGGCTACCACGATGTGCTGCAGGACCTGTTCGATTGGTCGCGCGAGCAGAGCCTGGCCACGGAGCGCGCCGCGCTGCGCAATGCGTCGCTGAGCATCTTCAGCAGCGCCTGGGCGGCCGATGCCGCGAAGAAGGCCTTGCCGCAAGCAGCCGATCGCATCCGCATGATCCCCTTCGGAGCGAACCTCCCCGAAGCCCCCGCCGCACCCGGCAGCGGAACATGGCCCAATGGGCCATTGAAGCTGCTTTTCCTGGGCGTGTACTGGGAAGCCAAGGGCGGCCCCATCGCCTATGATGCCTTGCTAGCCTTGAAGCGCGCAGGCGTGAAAGCGCAGCTGGTGGTGTGCGGCTGCGAGCCCCCTGGCGGGTGCGACGATCCGGACCTCATCCGCGAGGGCTTCCTCGACAAGAACAAGCCCGAGGAGCTGGCGCGCTTGCGGGAGCACCTGCGCACAGCGGACTTCCTCATCCTGCCCACGCGCTTCGAGGCCTACGGCATCGTGCTCTGCGAGGCCGCCGCGTACGGGCTTCCGGTGCTCGCCACGCGCACAGGCGGCATCCCCACCATCGTGCTGGAAGGGGAGACGGGGCTGCTCTTCGATGAACGCAACGGGGGCGAGCACTACGCGGAGGCCGTGATGCGGCTGCTGAAGGATGCTGACCGGATGCATCGCATGCGCGTGGCCGCGCGCGCGCGCTTCGAGCGCGTGCTGAACTGGCAGGTGTTCGTGGAGGAGCTGCTGGCTCAGGCGGGGCCGCTGCTGGCTCCCAGGAATGCGCGGTAGCGCGCTTTGAACGCCAGCGGGTCGTAGTGCTGCCGCGCATGGGCGTAGGCTGCGCGCCGCATGCGCATCAAGCGGTCGCGGTCGCTCGCCAGGTCGAGGATGAACCCGGTGGTCTCCTTCACCACCATTTCGGCTTCGGATGATGTGTTCAGCAGCGCGAATTCGGGGGTGACCTGATTGGGCACATCGCCCACCGGCGTGCTGATGACCGCTAGCCCATGGCCCATGGCCTCCATCACCACCACCGGATAACCTTCCAGCGTGGAGGTCTGCACGATGATGTCATGCTCCGCGTAGATGGCGGCGAGCGCATCAGGGTCGCTCACCCTGCCATGGAAGCGCACCTGCGGGTGATGGCCGATGGCTTCGTAACCGGCCACGGCGAAGCGGAAGTGTCCGGGCATGGCCCGCTCCAGCCGGTCGCACACCTCCAGGAAGAGTTCCACGCGCTTCACCGGCGACTGCCTGCCCACGAAGAGGACGCCAACCTGCTCGTGCGCCTCGGGCTCGCGGAACCGATGCACCGCATTGGGCAGCACGGCGAACACCATCTCGCGGTCGCACGGCAATCCATTGGCCACCATGAAGCGCTCCCAATCGCGCATGGCCTGGCCGGAGTACAGGATGAAGCGGTTCACGCGCGGGAAGTGCCGCATCCAGCGTTTCTGCTGGGCATTGCCCTCCGGCTGGAACAGGAAGGCGTGCTGCAGGTGATAGGCCTTCACATGGGGCTGCAGCAAGGGCAGCAGGTCGAAGAATACGTCGGTGAGGGAGGAGAGGAGCGTGGGCGCCTGAGCTGCGTTCAGCCTGGCCGCAAGGGCGCGGCGCGCGTTCCGCCGCGTGAACGGGTGGTTCACCACGAGGTTCACCTCCACCACCGTCGCGTAGCGCCTGAAGCGCGCCTCGAAGGAGCGGTCGGCATTGTAGGAGCAGATCAGGGCCAGCGGTTTGCGGTCGCTGACAGCCTCCAGGATGTCGATGTGGATGTTCTCGGCCCCGCCCACGCACAAGTAGGGGAAGGTGAAAAGGTGGTGGCCATTCCAGTTGGCGAGCGCATCGTGCAGCGCGCGGCGTTGGCGCAGCAGCGCGAGCGGCGGGTAGGTGAGCAGCCTGTACGCATCGCGGAGCAGGGAACGGATCATGGTCACGAGTTCGTGCGTGCGGGTGAGAGGGATCGGCGCAGCCGCTTCAGCAGCACATACAGCCGTAGCGATCCGAATGCCTTGCCGAAGAGCAGGCGCTGCTGCTCCGCGCTCAGGTGCTCATCCACCAGCTTGTACGCGGCATCGCGATCGGCGCAGCGCATGGCGAGCAGGGCGATGAGGTGCCCCCATTCATGCAGGGCCTCGGCATGCCCGCGCCCTTGCTCGAACCACTTGGCCGTGAAGCGCAGCATGCCCCGGAGCATGTGCGGCGCGTTGCGCGTGTTATTGGCTTCGTGCGCCCTGATGCCCACGAGGTCGCGCTCCACCAGGTCGATGCGGCCCTTCGCAGCGATGCGCAGCCACATGTCGAAGTCCTCCATGGTGCGGAGCGATTCATCGAAGGGCCCGGCCAGGCTGAACGCCTCGCGCCGGATCAGCACGGCGCTCGCGCTGCCGGTGATGCGGTTGCGCGGCAGCAGCTGCGCGAATGCGTTGCCGCGCAGCGGGGACGGCTCGCGCAGCGGAGGGCCCTGAGCGGGCCGGTCCTCGGCATCGATCCAATGGCCCTGGCAATACACCAGCAGCAATGCCGAATCGGCGGCGGCGAACAAGCCCATCTGGGCCTCGAGCTTCTCAGGGTGCCAGCGGTCATCCGCATCGATGAAGGCCACGAAGGGCGAGCGGCCCAGGCGAAGGCCATGATTGCGCGCGGCGTTCGGACCGGCGTTGGGCTGCTGGGCCAGGGTGATGCGCGTGGGCCCCTGGTGGCGCTCGATCAGCGATCGCACGCGCCCAGGGCCTTGATCGGTGGAGCCATCATCCACCACGAAGAGGCACGCAGGCGGAAGCGACTGCCCCAGCACCGATGCGATGGCGCGCTCCACGAAGCGCGCGCCGTTGTGCAAGGGCATCACCACATCAATGGGCGCGGTCGCTTCGGGCATCGCGGCAAAGATGGCCAAAGCCCTTCGCGGTCAGCGGGGCCGATGGGCCATCCGGAGGAGCAGCACGCCGATCTCCTTCACCGCGCGGTCGATCACACGATGGGCCAGCGTGCGATGCGCGATGATGCGATAGCCGAGCATGGCATGGTTCAGCTGCCTGCGGGCTTCCTTGGCGGCTCGCTGATCGGTGAAGCTGCGCGCGATGTGCTGGTTGAGCAGCGCATGCACCTGGCGGAAGTGCGCCACGCTGATCTCGGCATGTCGCAGCCCCAGCTCCGCCATTGCATGCAGCAGGCCTTCCTCGATCCCGGGGAATGCCGCCCGCATCACGCGCAGCCGCTGCGCGCGCACGCGCTCGTGCCGCTTGGTGGT
>CAZJTB010000083.1:0-3475 GCA_964548485.1 uncultured Chryseobacterium sp.
ACCTACGCGTGGACCATCGTGAACGGCCCCTGCGCCACCACCAGCGACGAGGTGGTGATCCGCGTGTTCAGCGCGCTGAACCCCGTGGCCAACGCAGGCAACGACCAGCAACTGTGCCTGCCCACCACGAGCACCACGCTGCAGGGCAGCAACGTGATCAGCCCGGCCACCGGCACCTGGACGCTGGTGAGCGGCAGCGGCACGCCCACCAACCCCGGCAACCCGAACAGCTTCGTGGTGGGCCTGAGCGTGGGTGAGAACGTGTTCCAATGGACGGTGAGCAACGGCCCCTGCGCCAATCCGCTGACCACGGACCTGGTGAGCATCTTCCTCTTCGATGATCAGCAGCCCGATGCCGATGCCGGCGCCGATATCGAGATCTGCACGCCGGAGAGCGAGGTGACCCTGAATGGCAATGGCGGCATCTTCCCGGCCGAGGGCTTCTGGTTCCAGGTGAGCGGCTTCGGCACCATCACCAACCCGAGCGACCCGGGCACCACCGTCACCGGCCTGCCGGTGGGCGAGCACATCTTCCGTTGGGAGATCAGCAATGGCCCATGCGGCGTGACGAATGATGATGTCGCGGTGCGTGTGTACGATGCCAACAACCCGGTGGCGAACGCCGGTCCGGACCAGCAGCTATGCCTGCCGCAGACCAGCACCACCATGGCGGGCAGCAGCCTCATCTTCCCCGCCACGGGCGAATGGACGCTGGTGAGCGGCCAGGGCACCATCGTGAACGCGGGCTCGCCCACCACGGCCATCACGGGCCTGGCGGTTGGCGAGAACGTGTTCCAGTGGACCGTGTTCAACGGCCCGTGCGATGCGCCCACCACCGACCGCGTGAGCATCTTCGTCTTCGACGACCAGCAGCCCGCTGCCGATGCGGGGCAGGACCAGGACCTGTGCACGCCCACCAACGTGACCACGCTGTTCGGCAACGCGCCCATCTTCCCCGCCACGGGCGAATGGACGCTGGTGAGTGGGCAGGGCACCATCACCAACCCCGATTCGCCCACCACCACGGTCTCGAACCTCGGCGTGGGCATCAACGTGTTCCGCTGGACCATCAGCAACGGACCGTGCCCCAACGGCATCACGCAGGATGAAGTCACCATCTTCCTGTTCGACCTGAACAACCCGCCGGCCGATGCGGGCGATGACCAGGAGCTGTGCACGCCGCAGACCAGCACCAACCTGCAGGGCAACACGCCCACCGTGCCGGCCTTCGGCACCTGGTCGCTGATCAGCGGGCAGGGCGACATCGCCGACCCCAACGATCCGAACACGCTGGTGACCAACCTCGCCGTGGGCGAGAACATCTTCCAGTGGATCATCGACAACGGGCCCTGCGAGACCAGCGGTAGCAGCGACCTCGTGAGCATCTTCGTGTACTTCGATGAGAATCCCGAGGCCAACGCCGGTCCCGACCAGGAGCTATGCACGCCCAACATCACCAGCACCACGCTGCAGGGCAGTTCGGTGACCTTCCCCGCCGTGGGCACCTGGACGCTGGTGAGCGGCACGGGCGCCATCGCCAACCCGAACAGCCCCACCACGCAGGTCTTCGACATCGCCATCGGCGAGAGCATCTTCGAGTGGACCGTGGACAACGGCCCCTGCGCCACGGGCATCACCACCGATCAGGTGGTGGTGCAGGTGTTCGATGAGAACAACCCCAGCGCCAACGCTGGCGCCGATCAGAACCTGTGCACCAGCGACGGCACCACCGCGCAATTGAGCGCCAGCAGCATCACCTTCCCGGCCATCGGCACGTGGACGCTGGTGCAGGGCCAGGGCACCTTCACCGATCCCAACGACCCCAACACCACCATCACCAACCTGGGCGTGGGGGTGAACATCTGCGAGTGGACGGTGGACAACGGCGCGTGCCCCAACGGGCTCACCAGCGACCAGCTCATCATCACGCTCTACGATGAGAACAACCCCGTGGCCGATGCCGGCCCGGACCAGGAGCTGTGCACGCCTACCGGCACCACCATCGCCTCCAATCTGCAGGGCAGCGCCATCATCGCCCCGGCGGTGGGCACCTGGACCGTGGTGAGCAGCACCGGCACCATCCTCAGCCCCAACGATCCCGTCACGGCGGTCACGGGTCTGGGTGTTGGCGAGCACATCTTCCAGTGGAGCGTGTTCAACGGCCCCTGCGACCCGAGCAACACCACCGACATCGTGGTGATCCTCGTGTACGATGAGAACAACCCCGATGCGGACGCGGGTCCCGATCAGCAGGTATGCACACCCGAGACCAGCGCCACCATGCAGGGCAGCGCCATCACCTTCCCGGCGGTGGGCACCTGGATACTGCTCACCGGCAGCGGCGACATCGCCGATCCGAACGACCCCAACACGGAGATCACCAACCTGGGCCTCGGCGTGAACGAGTTCCAGTGGGAGGTGTACAACGGCAGCTGCCCCAATGGCCTCACCAGCGATGTGGTCACCATCACGCTGTTCGACGCGCAGGCGCCGGCGGCCGATGCGGGCCCCGACCAGGAGATCTGCTTCCCGGATGATGTGGCCACCATCACCGGCAATGCGCCCGTGGGCGCGGCGGTGGGCACCTGGACCATCGTGAGCGGACCGGGCAACATCACCGATCCGGCCTCGCCCGTGACCACGGTGACCGACCTGCAGGTGGGCGAGACCATCGTGCGCTGGACCATCAGCAGCGGCATCTGCGTCACCACCGACGATGAGGTGAGCATCCGCGTGTACGACCCGAACAACCCGCCGGCATTCGCTGGATTGGACCAGGAGCTGTGCGTGCCGCAGGACAGCGTGTTCATGGCGGGCAGCTCGCTCATCTTCCCTGCGGTGGGCACCTGGAGCGTGTTGGCCGGCGCTGGCACCCCGGTGAACCCGAACGACCCGCTCACGCTGATCGAGCAGATCGCCATCGGGGTGAACACCTACCAGTGGAGCGTCTATAACGGCCCCTGCGGCAGCAGCCTCGACGAGGTGAGCATCGTGCTGTACGATGACACCACCGCCGCCGCCAACGCGGGTCCGGACATCGAGCTCTGCCTGCCCATCACCGAGGTGTTCCTGCAGGGCGAGCAGCCGCCGGCGCCCGCGCAAGGCACTTGGACGCTGATCGCGGGCACGGGCTTCATCGTGAACCCGAACGATCCCAATACGCAGGTAACCGGGCTCTCGCAAGGCACCAACGTATTCGTGTGGACCCTGGAGTGGGATCCCTGCCCCAACAACGGCATCCTCACCGACACCATGGAAGTGCGCGTGTACAACCCGAACGCGCCGCTGGCCAACGCGGGTCCCGATCAGGAGCTCTGCGGCAACAGCAGCACCATCATGGCCGGCAACGTGCCGGAGATCCCCGGTGTGGGCACCTGGACGCAGATCCTGGGCGCGCCGGCCACCATCGTATCGCCCAACAGCGCCACCACCGCCATCAACGACCTGGGCGTGGGCAGCTACCAGTTCGTGTGGG
>CAZJTB010000083.1:3489-8749 GCA_964548485.1 uncultured Chryseobacterium sp.
CCAGTGCGGCTTCGGCCCGCCCAGCCGCGATACCGTGCAGGTTGACATCTTCGATCCGGATGCCGCGCCCGCGCAGGCCGGCGGCGACATCAGCTGGTGCACGCCCACCAACAGCGCCGTGCTGATCGCCAACGATCCGGTGTTCCCCGCCACGGGTACCTGGACCAGCCTCAGCGGCACCGGCACCATCGCCGACCCGAGCGACCCGAACACCGCCGTGTTTAACCTCGGCGTGGGCCAGCACGACTTCCTGTGGACGATCGACAACGGCGCCTGCGGCAGCAGCAGCGATGGCATCAGCGTGTTCATCTACGATGGCGACCAGGCCGCCGCCAATGCAGGTCCGGACCAGGAGCTGTGCACGCCTGCCACGAGCACAACGCTTGCGGCCAACGGCGTCACCTTCCCCGGCAGCGGCCAATGGACCGTGGTGGCCGGCACGGGCGTGTTCGCGAACGCGGCCAACCCGAACACCGGCGTGAGCGGCCTCTCCATCGGCACCAACACCTTCCGCTGGTCCATCACCAACGGCCCCTGCGGCGACACGCAGGATGAGGTGACCATCACCGTGTACAACAGCGCCCAGCCCGTGGCCAACGCCGGCCCCGACCAGGAGCTGTGCACGCCCACCAGCAGCACCACCCTGCAAGGCAGCGCCGTGACCTTCCCCGCCACCGGCACCTGGGTGTTCGCCCAGGGCAGCGCCACCATCAGCAGCTCCAACAACCCCAACGCCACCCTCAGCGGCCTCACGGTGGGCACCTATGTGCTGCAATGGGTGGTGGACAACGGGCCGTGCGGCATCACCACGGACAACGTGACGATCGAGGTGTTCGATGGCTCGGCGCCGAGCGCGGCCGCTGGCCCCGACCAATCGTTCTGCACGCCGATCACCGGCACGGTGAGCATGCTGGCCAGCACGGCACCCGCGCCCGCGGTGGGCACTTGGACACTGGTCAGCGGCACCGCCACCATCAACGAGCCCAACGACCCCTTCACGGTGATCACCGGCCTGGGCCTCGGCGCCAACGTGTTCGAGTGGTCGGTTGACAACGGCGCCTGCGGCACCACCAGCGATCAGATCACCATCATGGTGTACGACCACACCGTGCCCGCCGCCAACGCCGGCCCGAGCCAGCAGTTCTGCCAGGACGTGACGAGCACCTCGCTGAACGCCGTGCCGGCCACCAGCACCGCCAGCGGCAGCTGGAGCCTCTTCAGCGGCAGCGGCCAGATCCAGCAGCCGGGCAACCCCGCCACCACGGTAACCGGCCTCGCCCTGGGCTACAACGTGTTCCTGTGGACCGTGAACAACGGCGATTGCGGCACCACCACCGACACCATGACGGTGTTCATCAAGGACTGCCTCACGATCAAGATCCCCGACGCCTTCTCGCCCAACGGCGATGGCGTGAACGATGTGTTCGAGATCACCAACATCGAGAGCTATCCGGAGAACACCTTCCAGGTCTTCAACCGCTGGGGCAACAAGGTGTACGAGGCCAAGCCCTACACCAACAAGTGGGATGGCACCAGCCAGTTCGGGGCGGCCTTCAAGGAGGGGCTGCCGGAGAGCACCTACTACTACATCCTCGACCTCGGCAACGGCAGCGATGCCTACACCGGCTTCATCTACCTGCGCCGGTAAGGGCGCGTCATGATGCGCCTAACCTGAAATGAAGACGACCATGAGAACCGCCAAACGATGGATCGGCAGCGCGCTGGGGATGCTCCTGGGCACCGCGCTCCTGGCCCAGCAGGACCCGCAGTTCAGCCAGTACATGTTCAACCTGCTGGCGCTGAACCCGGCCTACGCGGGCAGCAGCGACCGCATCAGCCTGAAGGCGCTGAGCCGCCACCAATGGGTGGGCTTCGAGGGCGCGCCCACCACGCAGACGCTCACCATCCACAGCCCGGTATGGCATGAGAGCTTCGCGCTGGGCGGCACCATCATGCGCGACGCGCACGGCCCCATCACCCAGTACACCTTCATGGTGGATGCCGCCTACCGCATCTTCATGGGCGAGCACAAGCTGGCCTTCGGCCTCAAAGGCGGTCTCAATCTCTTCCAGGGCAAGTTCGCCGAGCTGAACCCGCAGACCGCGGGCGACCAGGTGTTCCAGCAGAACGTGAACTCGAAGCTCGATCCCCAGTTCGGCTTCGGCATGATGTGGTACAGCGACCGCCACTACCTGGGCCTGAGCACCCCCAAATTGCTGCGCACCGAGTTCTTCACCACCGACTCGCTCGCCTTCGTGTCCTCGCCCGGTCAGCGGCCCCACTACTTCCTCACCGGCGGCTACGTGTTCGACCTGGGCCTCTACCACAAGTTCAAGCCCACCTTCCTGCTGAAGGCCGTGCAGGGCGCCCCCGTGAGCTTCGACCTCAGCGCCAACGTGCTCTTCTATGAGAAGTTCTGGCTCGGCGCCATGTACCGCCACAAGGACAGCGTGGGCCTCATGGCCCAGTACCACATCACCGACGACTTCACTGCCGGCTACGCCTACGACCTCACCCTCTCGCCGCTGCGCAGCTACAACGGCGGCAGCCACGAGATCATGCTGGGCTACGAGTTCGGCAAGCGCACCAAAGGCATCCGCTCACCCCGCTACTTCTGACCATGACGCCACGCACGCACATCACGCTCGCCTTCCTGGCACTCGCCCTGGCGGCCGCTCCGGCGCTGCGCGCGCAGAAGCTGCAGCACCGCATGGCCGACCGCTACGCCGAGGTGTTCGATTACGGCAAGGTGGCCGCCATCTACGAGAACCTCGATCAGCGCGGCAAGACCGACGCCGCCAGCCTGCGCCGCCTGGCCCTGGCCTACCGCAAGCTCGGCGACGCTCCCGCCGCCGAGGGCGCCTACCGACGCCTCATGATCACCCCGGGCCGCAACATGGACGATGTGCTCAGCTTCGCCGACCAGCTGCGCGCCAACGGCAAGTACGGCGAAGCCCTGGAGCAGTACGCCATCTACGCCAAGGAGCGCCCCGATGACCCGCGCGCCCAGGCCTACCTGCGCACCGAGAACCTCTTCTACCGCCTCAAGCGCGACAGCGCCAGCGCCACCATCCGCACCCTGCCCATCAACAGCCCCCAGGCCGACCTGGGCGCCACCGTGATGGAGGAGCTCCTCATCTTCAGCAGCGCGCGCGGCGCTGGCGCCGGCGGCAGCCGCATCTACCGCTGGGACGACCAGCCCTTCCTCAACCTGCACACCGCCCTGCTCAAGGGCGAGACCGCCGAGGAGCCCATCGTGATGCGCAACGAC
Organism: uncultured Chryseobacterium sp.; assembly: GCA_964548485.1. GTDB lineage: Bacteria > Bacteroidota > Bacteroidia > Flavobacteriales_F > PHOS-HE28 > PHOS-HE28. The sequence continues at coordinate 6,761 of CAZJTB010000083.1, forward strand.
GTGAACAGCCGCTACCACGACGGCCTGGCCAGCTTCGACTCGCTCGCCAAGCGCATGTACTTCACGCGCAACCAGTACTACTACGGCGAGCTCAAGCGCAGCGAGCGCGGCGAGCTCAACCTGGGCATCTACTTCACCGATGTGGTCATCGGCGAGTTCGGCCAGCTCGAATGGGGCAACCTGGTGCCCTTCGACCACAACGACCCCAACTTCAGCACCGGACACCCGCGCGTGAGCGCCGATGGCCGCCGCCTCTACTTCGCCAGCGACCGCCCCGGCGGCTTCGGTGGCACCGACATCTGGTACTGCGATAACCTGGGCAACCAGTGGGGCGCGCCGCAGAACATGGGCCCCAAGGTGAACTCGCCCGGCGATGAGATGCACCCCTACATCGCCGCCAACAACACCCTCTACTTCGCCAGCACCGGCCACCCCGGCCTCGGCGGCCTCGACCTCTTCTACACCCGCATCGGCGCCAATGGCCCCGGCAACGTGTTCAACATGGGCTACCCCATGAGCACGCGCTTCAACGACCATGGCCTCGTGCTCATCAACGACAGCACCGGCTTCTTCAGCAGCGACCGCGCCGGCGGCCAGGGCAGCGACGACATCTACGGCTGCACCATACGCCCGCCCATGATCTACCTCGCCGGCCGCGTCATCGACAAGGCCACGCGCGAGCCCATCGAGGGCGCCACCATCCTGCTGAAGGATGAGAAGGGCCAGCACGTGAAGCGCGCGCAGCTGGAGACCCTCCCCGGCGGCCGCTTCCGCATGGAGGCCGAGTACCACGAGAAGTACCTGCTGGTGGCCACCGCCAGCGGCTACTACCAGGCCGAGCTGCCCATCAGCACCAACGAGGATCCGCTGGAGGACATCGTGGTGGAGCTGGTGAAGTACGATTACGCCGCCGAGGGCACCGTGTTCGATGGCGAGACCAACGCGCCGCTCGCGGGCGCCACCGTGGTGCTCACCGATGCCCAGGGCCAGGAGATCGGCCGCGTGACCACCGATGCCACCGGCACCTACCACTTCCCCCTGCTGAAGGACAGCGAATACCGCCTGCAGGTGGAGAAGGACGGCTACTTCAAGCAGAGCGCGCGCATCACCACCAAGGGCAAGCCCAGCGCCGTCATCGTCACCGATTTCCGCCTCTTCCCGCTGAAGGTGGACCAGGTGGTGCGCCTGGAGAACATCTTCTACGATTACAACAAGTGGAACATCCGCCCCGATGCGGCCGTGGAGCTGGACAAGCTGGCGCAGACCCTGAACGACAACCCCACGGTGCGCATCGAGCTCAGCAGCCACACCGACTGCCGCGGCAAGGACGCCTACAACCTGAGCCTCTCGGAGAAGCGCGCCAAGAGCGCCGTGGACTACCTCATCAGCCAGGGCATCGCCAAGGGCCGCCTGGTGAGCAAGGGCTACGGCGAGAGCAAGCCCTCCGAGGCCTGCGTGTGCGAGAAGTGCAGCGAGGACCAGCACCAGCGCAACCGTCGCACGGAGTTCAAGGTGCTGAGCAAATAGCCTTCACCGCTATGGTCCGGGGTTAGGGGACCAAAGGGGGACGGACGGGTTGAGGCGCAAGCCGAGGCCCGTTCGTCGTTTTCGGGGGGGGGGCGAAGCGAATCAGTTCGCTACAGCACGAGCTAGCGAATGCCACTTAATGCTTCAGATCCCCCGCGATCAGCCTGAACTGCTCCAGCGCCGCCTCCAGGTCCTTCACGATCTCGACGGCCAGGATGCCCGGCTCGGGCAGGTTGGCGCTGTCCTCCAGGCTCTCGTCCTTCAGCCAGAAGATGTCCAGGCTGGCCTTGTCGCGGGCCATGATCTCCTCGTAGGTGTAGGTGCGCCAGCGGCCCTCGGGTGTCTTGTCCGACCAAGTGGCCTTGCGCTTGTGGCGGTCGGCGGGGTTGTAGCAGGCAATGAAGTCCTTCAGGTCCTCGAACTGGAGCGGGTCGGTCTTCAGCGTGTGCTTGATGTTGGTGC
>CAZJTB010000084.1:0-8624 GCA_964548485.1 uncultured Chryseobacterium sp.
TACGCTCGCCACCGCGCAAAACCTGCTGGCCAAGCCGCGCAGCTGGACCACCGACATCCAAGTGCGGCTTAAGGATCTGGCGATGGCACCGGCCATGGCGAAGGAGTATGCGCGCCGGTTCGATGTGGAGGCGCTGGACATCCAGACCGCCAACGCGCAATTCGAGACCGGCAGCAGCGTGCGCAGCCTGATCAGCTATGTAGTGAGCATCGTGCTCCTGCTGGTGGCGGGCTTCGGCATCTACAACATCCTCAACATGATGATCTACGAGAAGCTCGACAGCATCGCCATCCTCAAGGCAACGGGCTTCAGCGGCGGCGATGTGCGCGCCATCTTCATCAACCTCAGCCTCATCATCGGGGTCTGCGGTGGCGCGGTGGGGCTGCTGTTGGGCGCCCTCATGGCTATCGGCATCGACAATATCCCCTTCCACTTCGACGCGCTGCCCACCATCACCACCTACCCGGTGGACCACAACCCGAAGTACTACGCCATCGCCATCGCGTTCGCACTGGTCACCACCTACATCGCCGGCTGGTTCCCGGCGCGCAAGGCCAGCCGCGTGGACCCGGTGGAGATCATCCGCGGCAAATGACATGAGCAACGGGGACCCCATCATCGAGGCGCGCGCCATCATCAAGTCGTTCCGCGACCCGGTGGTGACACCCGTGCTCAAGGGCGTGGACCTGAAGGTGATGCGCGGCGAGTTCGCCAGCGTGATGGGCAAGAGCGGCTGCGGCAAGAGCACCCTGCTCTACATCCTCAGCACCATGGACACGGACTACGAAGGCGAGCTCTACCTCGACGGCGAGCGCATCACCGGCGCGCCGCACGAGCATTTGAGCCGATTGCGCAACGAGAAGATCGGCTTCGTGTTCCAGTTCCATTACCTCATCCCCGAGTTCAGCGTGCTGCGCAACGTGATGCTGCCGGGCCTGAAGCGCGGCCTGCTCTCGGAGCGCGAGGTGGAGGAGCGCGCCATGGCGCACCTGACCACCATGGGCGTGGCGCACCAGGCCGGCAAGCGGGCCAACCAGATCAGCGGGGGCGAGAAGCAGCGCGTGGCCATCGCGCGCGCGCTCATCAACGAGCCGCTGATACTCATGTGCGATGAGCCCACGGGCAACCTCGACAGCCGCAACAGCGAGATCGTCTTCGGCATCTTCACCGAGCTGGCGGCCAAGGGGCAGAGCCTGCTGGTGGTCACGCACGACGAGGATTTCGCGAAGCGCACGCACCGAATCATCACCATGGATGATGGCCGGGTGAGCGACCAAGGCTTCTGAATGCGAAGGGGCCCCGTCCCCGGGACCCCTTCTCGCGTTCCGCCGCCAGCGGATGCGGCGTTCACCTCACCGGCTGGCTGAGCCGGTGCAAGCCCTCCCGGGCCAGCGCGTGGTCATGGCCGCAAGGGCCGCCTGCTCGGCGGCGCCTGTTGCACGCATGGCGGCGATCAATTCCCATTTCGCAGGCGAAGTGATTCGTGCTGCGTGAAGGAGACATTCCTTCAAGGTGAAGGGTTCGCGAAGCACCGGAGAAGTTGTCCACGTGCTGTGGAAAACCTCACGCCAGCACGTAAGGAATACGCACGGTGAAGGTGCTGCCCTTGCCGCGCGCGCTCTTCACCGTTACGCTGCCGCCCTGTTGCTCGGCCAGCTTGCGGCTGATGGTGAGGCCCAGCCCGGTGCCGCCATACTTGCGCGTGGTGTCGCTGTAGGCCTGCGTGAACTCCTCGAAGATGTGGTCGATGCGGTCCTCCGGGATGCCGATGCCCGTGTCGATCACATCGATCACGAGCGTGATGGTCCCGGGATCGCCTGATGGCATGGCCGCGCAACGGATGGTGACCGAACCCTGCTCGGTGAACTTGATCGCATTGCCAGCCAGGTTCAGCACGATCTGGTTCAGGCGCGTGGGGTCGCCGATCAGGGTGGCGGGCACTTCGGGCGCAACCTCCACAGCCATCGCGAGCCCCTTCTCCTGTGCCTTGAACTGCAGGATGTCGCGCACGTTGCCGATCACGTTACGCAGGTCGAAGTGAACGCGCTCGAACTCGATGCGGCCCGAATCGATCTTGGTGAGGTCGAGGATATCGTTGATGATCACCAGCAGGTGTTCGCTGCTCTGGTGGATGGCGTTGAGGTACTTCTCCTGCTCGGGCAGACGGTCGCGGTGCTTCAGGATGTCGCTCATGCCCATGATGGCGTTCATCGGCGTGCGGATCTCGTGGCTCATGTTGGCCAGGAAGCGCTCTTTGGCCTTCTCGCTGAGCTCGGCGCGCGCGCGCTGCTCATCGGCCTCCTCCTTCTTGCGGCGCAGCTCCTCGGTGCGCTCAGCCACGGTGCGCTCCAGGCGTGCCTGCTGCCGTTTCAGGCTGGAGACGCGCATGCGCACGTAGCCGAGCACCGCACCGCCGAGGAGAAGCGCATAGAGCGCCCAGGCCCACCAGGTGGCGTACCAGGGCGGCAGCACCGTGAAGCGGTATTCCAAGGGCACTGACCACGCACCGGCTGGCCCTCTGGCCCGCACACGGAACGTATGAACGCCTTGGGGCACGTTGCCGAACGAAGCCTGGCCTGCGGGCGAGGGAGCGCTCCAGTCCGCATCATAACCATCGAGCATGTACTGGTACGCCACCTGCTCGGGCCGCGCGGTCTCAATGCCCGTGAAGGTGAAGCCGATCCGATTGTGGCCGTGATCGAGCACCAGGCCCTCCGGGATGGGCCTGTGCGGAGCGATGGACGTGAAGCGTATGCTCTTGAGCGATGCGCGCCTCGCTTCGCGCTCCGGTGCGGTGAACACCCGACCATGCGCACGCATCTCCTGCTGCGCGATGGTGGCGCTGTCGAAACCGGTGGGCGCGAGCTGGTGCCAGCAGACCGGCTCATTGTTCACCGAGATGCTGAGCAGGCGCACCGGTGGGGGGGCGGTATCCAGGTGCATGGCCTGTGGATCGAAGCGCACCAGGCCTGTCTTGTCGCTGCCCGTGGCGATCCAGACCACACCCCGGCTGTCCTCGAACAGCGCGCGCTCGGCGGTTTGCACGTCCTTGATCGTATGGCCCGTGCTGCTGTTGTAGTTCACGAAGAGCGGGGCATGGCGCGCCACCGCTTCGTTCCGCGCACCAAGCAGCGCCCCGTTGAAGGGGATCACGCTGCCGCGCTCATCCTTCCAGCCGGTGAGCGCGGACAGCCCATTGAGCGTGCCCGCGAGCAGCTGGCCCCGGCGCGCGAGGAGCACCTGGTTGATGTTGTCGTCGGGCAGTCCGTGGCGCGTGGTGAAGGTGAGGAAGCTGGACCCATCGAAGCGGCAGAGGCCGCCGAGCGTAGCGATCCACAGGATGCCGCTCCGCTCCTCCTCGATGCGCCACACCACGTTATTGGGCAGGCCTTCCGCTACTGTCCAGGTGGTGATGGAATCACCCGTGATGCAGGAGAGGCCTCCGCCATCGGTGCCGGCCCAAAGGCGGCCATCACTTCCCTCGAGCAGGCAGAGCGCATTGTTGTTGCCCAGGCCGTGATCGGTATTGTAAACCACGCGCTCCGCGAACGCGCCATCGGCACCTGGCATCCAATGCTCCACGCCCCGGCGACCCGCCAGCCAGAGGCCGCCCTGCCGGTCGTGCAGGCTCCAGAAGAAATCGCGCCGGGCATCGGGCGCTCCGAAAACGGTGGCCTTGTCCCCTTCGATCACCGTGAAGCCGGCGCGCAGCGGATCAACGAGGTTCTCGCCGAAACCGATGCGCCCGTGCGGGTCGTTGCTGACCGAATAGTTCCAGCTCGCGAGGCCTCCGGGCATGCGCCACTCCGTTAATGCACCGCCCTTTGCACGGGCCAGGCCGTCGGCAGTGCCCACATGCACCACGCCCTGCGCATCCTCGGCGATGCTGATGGGCTTGAAGCCCTTGTAGTTCGCGAACGCCGCTCCGCGATAATGGCAAAGCCCGCCGCCGCGAAGCCCGAACCACATATCGCCGGATCTATCCTGCACAAGGCTCATGACCTCATTGCCCGCGAGCCCGTGGTGCGCATCGATGCGTTCCACCAGCGGGTCGCCGCTTGCGCGGGGCTCGAGGCGGATGACGCCATGCGCGGCCGTGGCCAGCCACACCGCCGACCCGTGCACAGGCATGATATCCCAGACCTTGACGGCTTCCCCGGGTATCGGATCGGTTCGCTCCATGCGCGCCCTGCCATCCTTCAGTGCGCAGCGCAACACGCCGTTGGTCATGCCCAACCAGATGGCGCTATCGGGTGAGGCTGCGATGGCGAGCAGGTCGCTCGATCGGACTTCATCAGCCGATGCGACGAGGGCAAAGCGCTGCCCGTCGAAGCGCACCAGGCTTGTTCGCGTGATGGCCCAGATCATGCCGTCCGCGCCGAGCGTGAGCCCCACCACCAGGTCGCCGCCAGCCCCTTCAGGCAAGGCGAAGTGCTCGAAATGGTCGGTGCCGGATCCGTGGGTCGCGGATGGAGCGCGCCGATAGATGCCGCGCCCGCGCGTGCCCACCCAGAGCGCGCCTTCGCGATCCTCCACGACCCCGGTGATGCCCTTCGCCAGGCCGGTGGCATCGTTCAGGGCGATGGTGGTGAAGCGATGGCCGTCGAACTTGCAGAGCCCGCCGGTGCTGGTGCCGATCCACAGGCTGCCGCGGCGGTCGCCGCCGATCGAGAGGATCACGTTGTCCGGCAGACCGTGCGCGGTGGTATGGTTCACGAAGCCGCTGCCATCGTACCGGCTGATGCCCCCGCCATTGGTGCCGAACCAGAGCACGCCTTCGGCATCGCGGTATCCGCACATCACATCGTCCATCGCCAGGCCATCGTCGGTGGAGAAGGCGCGCAGATGGGGCATGGCGCGGCCGCCGGCGCGCATGGGCGCGAACACAGGCGCCTTCACCGTGGTGCGCGTGATGGGGGTGGTATCCGGCGCGTTTACGGCGGTGACCCGCATGGTACGGCCACGCGCGGCGGTGATCGTGGCCGTGGGTGATTCGCTCAACGGTGCATCGTGCCGCTGCTCGCAGGCGACCAGCGCGACCGCGCAAAGCGAAGCGATCAATGAACGGCGCATCAGTTCGCGGTACCGGTCCGTTGCATCACCCGCTCGATCGCCCCGGTCAATTCCTCGCGCTTGAAGGGCTTGGGCACGAAGGCGTCCATGCCGCATTCCATGCAGCGGTCGATCTCGGCCTTCATCACGTTGGCGCTCATGGCGATGATGGGGATGCGGCCCAGGGCGCCGGGCAGCGCGCGGATGGCCCTTGCAGCGTCGTAGCCGTTCATCTCGGGCATCTGGATGTCCATCAGCACCACATCGAACCGATCCGCCTTCAGGGCCTCCAACGCGCGCGCGCCGTTGAGAACATGCGTCACGGCGATGCCCTTCGACCAGTTCTCGAGCTGCCCGATGGCCACCAGCGCGTTGAAGTCGTTGTCCTCGGCCAGTAGGATGCTGAGCTTGACCGTGCGCTGGGGTGAAGATCGTTCGTTGATCGCCGGCTGCGTCGGAAGGGGCGCCTCTTGCTCGACGATGGGCTCGGGCCTTGCGGGCTCCGCGTTCACGATGTCCGCGATGGAGCGTGCGCGCACGAAGTACATCTCCAGCTCGCCCTTCCCTTTGGCGCTCACCAGGCCGCGCGAGGTGAAGACGAGGTCCGCTTCATCCTTCACCAGCGCATGGGTGGCGCTGCTGATGTTCACCTCACCGGGCTCGCTGCTGCTCTCCATGCGGCTGGCGATGTTCACGGTATCGCCCCAGATGTCGTAGGCGAACTTGCGGCGACCCACGATGCCAGCCACCACCGGACCGGTGTGGATGCCCACGCGCATCTCGAACGCGGTCTTGCCCTGCGCCTTCCGCTCAGCTCGCCGCTCGCGCATGATCTGCTGCATCTCCAGCCCGGCGAGCACCACGGCCCGGGGCATGCCGCCGCTGGGGTCGGGCACCCCGCCTGCGGCCATGTACGCATCGCCGATGGTCTTGATCTTCTCCACGCCGTATTTCTCCATGATGCGGTCGAAGGCGTTGAAGCACACGTTCAACTCCTCGACCAGTTCAGCAGCGCTGAGTTGCTCCGCAACGCGCGTGAACTCCTTGAAGTCGCTGAACAGCACGGTGACCTGCTCGAAGTGCTTGGCCTCGGCATGCCCGCGAAGCTTGAGCTCCGTGGCGACGTTGGTGGGCAGGATATTGTTGAGCAATTCCTCGCTGCGGTCCTTCTCACGGCTCAACTCGCGCGTGCGCAGCGCCACGGTCTTCTCCAGAACTTCCTTCTGCCGGCGCAGGTTGCGTATGTAGAGCAGTGTGCCGCCGACCACCACCAGGCCGCACAGTGCGTAGAACCACCAGGTCATCCACCACGGCGGCTGCACGGTGAGGGTGAACGATGTGCTCTGCGAATTCCAGAGGCCATCGCGGTTGCGCCCCACCACCTGGAAGGTGTATGTACCGGGGTCGAGGTTGGTGTACACCGCCTGGTGCTCCGTGCCGGCGTCGATCCATTCGGCATCGAAGCCGGTGAGCTTGTAGCGAAACTGCTGCAGCTCGGGCGCGGCGTAGTCCATGGCCGCGAAGGCGAAGGTGACCATGTTCGCGCTGTACGGGATCGTCATGCGCTCGCTCAGGTGCACGGGCAGCGACAACGGCTGGTCCTGCCCGCCGAAGCCCACCGGCTTGTTGATGAGGCGGATGCCCGTGATGCGCACGACCACCGGGGTGCTGTCTTGGCGCAGCGCCATGGGGTCGAACCAGTTGAACCCGTTGACCCCGCCGAAGCAGAGCCAGCCCCGCGCGTCCGTGCAGTACGCATGGCGGTTGAACTCGTCGTTCTGCAAGCCATCGCCAGCGGCGAAGCTGCGCATTCCCTTGGAGCGCCGGTCGTAGCGTGTGATGCCTTTGTTGGTGCTCATCCATAGCGCGCCCAGCTTGTCGGCGAGCACGCCATACACGACATCGTTGGGCAATCCGTCGCGCGCGGTGATGCGGGTGAATCAGCCACTGCGCGTGTCCAGTCGGTTGAGCCCGCCGCCGTTGGTGCCGATCCAGAGCACATGCAGCGGCTCGTCGGGGTCGGGGCAGATGGAGAAGACGACCTCCACGGCGAGCGACGCCGGATCGCCGGTATCGTGCGCGTAGTGCTTCCACTCCTGGGTGTTGGGGTCGAAGCGCAGCAGGCCCTTCACCGTGCCGGCCCAGACCACGCCATCGGCGCCTTGGTGCAGCGCAGTGGTGAAGGGGTACGGGTTGTTCACCACGGTCACGGGCCATGGGAACGGCGTGCAGGCCTTGGTGCGGGTATCGATGCGCCACAGGGCCTTGTCGCCGCCGCACCAGAGCGCGCCGTCGATGCCGATGTGAAGCGGGAAGTGGAAGCCGCCGTCGGGCTGGCCGGGCGCGACCTCCGGGCGCAGCAGCTCGAGCTGCCCGGTGGCGGGGTCGAGCCGCGAGAGGACGCCGTGCGAGAGGAAGGACCAGATGAAGCCGTCGCGGTCCTCCACGCTCATCTCCGCGGTCTCCTGGATGAGGCCGTGCGCAAGCGCGGGCCAGCGCTGGCTCACATTGCGCGTGGCGAACACGTATCGCCGCGCTTCGGTATCGAAAACGTCCACGAAGCGCTCGTAGCGCGACACGAGCAGCCGGCCATCGCGCATGGGCGCCAATGCGCGTATGCTATGGTCCGGCCAGTTGTTGAAGCGTTCGATGCGCGGATCGTACTTCAGCAGTCCGTAGCCCGAGGTGCCCACCCACAACGTGCCGGTGCGGTCGATCGTGGTCCACTTCACCGAGCTGATGAGCATGCGCATCTCCGGGTCGGCCGTGCGCACCAGCGTGAGCCGCCGGCGGAAGGGATCGAAGCGGTAGAGGCCCTGGAAGGTGGCCAGCCAGAGCATGCCCTTGGCATCGACCATCGGGTTGAGCGACTGCAGCCAGTTGATCCGCTTCCGGTCCTGGATCAGGAAGCGGATGCTGCCGCTGGCTGGATCCACCACGCCGATGCCGTTCCGATAAACGCCGTAAATCACCTGTCGCACGGTATCCTCCACGACCGTGAGCGCGCCGAATCGGTCATACGTGCTGCGGAAATCGAGTACACCGATGGTATCGATCCGGTCGGGACCATCATGCCCCGCATGGATGCGGAAGGTCACCTCGTTGATGTTGCCCCAGAGCTGGCCATCGCGCGTGCGGCTGACCGTGGCGTACCCGTGGCCGAGCCAAGTGATGATGAAGCCCGGCAGATCGTAGTCGGTGCAAGGCTTGGCGAAGGTGAGCTTCAACATGGCGTCGGTCGTGCTCACCCACAGGTCGTCATTGTCATCGAGCACCACGTGCACCACGCTGCCCCAATCGCCCTTGGGATGCCGGATGGGCAGGTGGATGAAGCGCTCGGTGCGCTCATCGAACAGGTCGAGGCCGGTGGCCGTGCCAACCCAGAGCCGGCCGTATCGGTCGCAGTGCAGGCCCGTGATGGTGCTCTCGCGCAGGCTGTTGGTGTCGGCAGCATCGTGGCGGAACACGGTGAAGCTGTAGCCGTCGTAGCGGTTCAGGCCATCCTTGGTGCCGAACCACATGAAGCCAAGGCGGTCCTGCGCGATGGCGTTCACCATGCCCTGCGAGAGGCC
>CAZJTB010000085.1:0-1642 GCA_964548485.1 uncultured Chryseobacterium sp.
AAGAGCCTCGAGGCGCAGGGCATGCGCGATGGCGACCGCATCATCAGCGTGGACGGCAAAGCGCCGAAGTCGGTGGCCGAGGCGCAAGCGGCCATCATGCTCGATGATGCGCGCGAGCTGGTGATCGACCGCAATGGGGAGGAAGTGCGCATCACCTTGCCAATGGGGTTCAGCCAGATGGCGGTGGATAGCGGGGAGAAGGCATTGATGCAGGTGCGCATCCCCTTTTACATCGATAGCATCATCGCAGGGGCCGGAGCGTCGCGCAGTGCATTGCGCAATGGGGATCGCATCGTGTCGGTGGAAGGTGAGGCCACGCCCTATTTCGAGGATTTCCGCAAAGCGGTGCGCGAGCGCAAGAACGACTTCGCCGTGATCGGCTTCGAGCGCAGTGGCACGCGTGAGCTGGCCGTTGTGCAAGTGACCGCGAACGGCACCATCGGTGTGCAGAGCATGGCCTTCGATTCTTTGGTGGCGCTCGGTCATGGTTTCAACACCGTGCACGAGGATTTCTCATTTGCGCGATCCATCCCTGCGGGTATCAGCAACGGCATCGAGACGCTTGGTGGTTATGTGAGCTCGCTCAAGTTCCTCTTCAGTAAATCGGGAGCGGAGCAGATCGGCGGCTTCGGCGCCATCGGCGGCCTCTTCAGCCCCACCTGGGACTGGCAGGTGTTCTGGAGCATGACCGCCTTCCTCAGCATCATCCTCGCTTTCATGAACATCCTGCCCATCCCCGCGCTCGATGGCGGGCATGTGGTCTTCCTGCTCTACGAGATGGTCACCGGCCGCCCCCCGCACCAGCGCGTGCTCGAAGTGGCGCAGATGATCGGCATGGTGCTGCTGCTCGGCCTCATCCTCTTCGCCAATGGCAACGATCTTTTTAAGGCCATTTTCAACTAGCTGGTTGGGGGTTGGAGGTTGATTTGGGGTTGAGTGTTGAAGGTTGATTGGTGGTTGAGGGTTGAACAATCCCCAACCCGCATTCGAATCAACCTACAACCATCAACCGTCAAGAACCGTATGAAGCGGCATGCCGCACGTGCTGCTGATCGAGGACGATGCCCTGGTGCGCAAGCTGCTGGAGAAGCGCTTGCTGCTGGCCGGCTGGCAGGTGACCGCCCTGCGCGATGGCAGCCAGCTGCTGGAGCGCATCGCTGATCACCCGGCGGACCTGATCCTCATCGACCTCGGCCTGCCCGGCGCCGATGGGCTCAGCCTTGTTGAGCAATTGCGCGCCCAAGGCATTCACGCGCCCATCCTTGTGCTCACGGCCTATGAGCTGCCGCACCTGCACGCCACCGTGCGCGGCGTGGGCGCCAACGACCTGGTGCAGAAGCCCTACGACCAGGAGGAGCTGATCGAGCGGATGCGGTGCCTGATGGCGGCCTAGAACTCCCTTTTTTCCAGTGCAGAGCAGGCTATCTTTCGGGCATGAACCCGACTTTCTTCCGCAGCCTTTGCTCCTTGTGCGCCGTAGCCTTCGCGCTCGCTGGGGGTGCGCAGATCAACATTCAGGAGAAGCTCGAGCGCAAGATCAAGCAGCGCGCCGACCAGAAGGTTGACCGTACGATCGACAAGGGCCTGGACAAGGTGGAGGGCGATGTGGAGAAGGGGGCGAAGGAGGCCGCCAAGAAGAAGG
>CAZJTB010000085.1:1690-8516 GCA_964548485.1 uncultured Chryseobacterium sp.
ACAAGGGCCTGGACAAGGTGGAAGGCGAGGTGGAGAAGGGAGCGAAGGAGGCCGCCAAGAAGAAGGACGGCGCCGGCTCCGAGGCCAGCCCCGCGCCCGGCAAGGCGGGTGAAAGCACGGGCGCAACCGGCTCAAGCACGGGCGGGGCCCCCGCCACGCTGAAGAGCTACAGCAAGTTCGACTTCGTGCCCGGCGAGCAGGTCATCGCGGTGGAGGATTTCACCCAGGATGCCATCAGCGATTTCCCGGCGAAATGGAACACGAACACCGGCGGCGAGGTCGTCACCATCAGCGGCCGTGAGGGGCGCTGGCTCAAGCTCAGCGGCGACGGCCTCCTCTACCCGGAGTTCCTGGGCGTGCTGCCGGAGAACGCCACCATCGAGTTCGATGCGGCGGTGCTCGGCGAGTACAGCTACTACTGCGGCTGCGTCACCCTGTTCTTCAAGCCCGATGCGCCCAACCTCTTCGCGCACGAGGAGCGCAACGTGGTGCGCGTGGGCTTCCATCCGCAGAATGCCGGTGGGGGCGAGGGCAGCACGGAGATCGCGGTGTACGGGCCGGATGGCGCCCAGATCATGAAGAGCGATCGCGGCCAGAAGCAGCTCGTGCATCGCAGCGTCGCTCCGTTCGCGCGCATCTCCATCTGGCGCCAGAAGAACCGCCTGCGCATGTACATGAACGACGAGAAGGTGTGGGACATCCCGCGGGCCTTCCAGAATGGCGTGAACTACCGGTTGGTGATGGAGAGCGGCGCCTGCGGCGAGAGCGTTCCCTACATCGCCAACCTGCGCGTGGCCGCCGGCGCGCCCGATACGCGCAACAAGCTCATCACCGAGGGCCGGCTCGTCACGCGCGGCATCCTGTTCGACAGCGGCAGCGACCGCATCAAGCCCGAGAGCTACGGCACGCTCAAGGAGATCGCCGGGGTGCTCACCGAGAACGCCTCGGTGCGCGTGCGCATCGTGGGCCACACCGACAGCGATGGCGAGGAGGCCGCCAACCTGGAGCTGAGCAAGCGCCGCGCGGCCGCCGTGAAGGAGGCCCTGGCCAAGGAGTTCGCCATCGATGCCGGTCGCATGGAGACCGATGGCAAGGGCGAGGCCCAGCCCGCAGGGCCCAATGACACCCCGCAGGGCAAGGCCAACAATCGCCGCGTGGAGTTCGTGAAGCTCTGATCGCCGCGCGACCTTCGCGCATGCCCTTCACCCACGATGTCCTCATCATCGGTCAGGGCCTCGCCGGCACCGTGCTCAGCGAGACCCTCGCCGCGCGCGGCTTGCGCGTGGCGATGTTCGATGCGCCGCTCGATGGCCGCGCGAGCTGGGTGGCCGCAGGCGTGGTGAATCCCATCGTGTTGCGCCGCACGGTGCCCAGTTGGCGCGCGTCGGAGCTGCTCGCCATCGCTGGCGCCTTCTACCGCGAGCTGGGGCTCGATTACGAGATCGACCTGTGGAAGCAGTTGCCGATGGCCGAGATCTTCCCCACGGCACAGGAGGCGGCCATCTGGCAATTGCGCATGCGCGACCCGGAGCTCAACCGCATGATTGGCACCGGTCCGCTCGCGGACGAAGGCTTGGAGAAGCTGCCCCAGCCCTATGGCCACGGCGTGGTGCTGCGCAGCGCATGGCTCAACGTGCGCGCGATGCTCGAGGCGCACCGCGCGCGTTGGATGGCCGATGGTTCGCTCGTGGAAATGAAGGTGGAAGCAGGCCACATCCTGCGCACCACGGATGGCATTGAGGTCTTCGGCCGCAGCGCGCCCCTGCTGATTCATTGCGCTGGGCCCTTCAGGGAGGTGCCGGGCTTGGTGCCTGTTCGCGGCGAAGGGATCACGGTGCGCATGCGCGGCCTCGGCCTGGGCTGCTTGCTGCATCGCGGCGCCTTCGTCATCCCTCGCGGCGATGACGTGTATCGCATCGGCGCCACCTTCGCTTGGGATGCGCCCTGGTCTGGCACCACGGAAGAGGGTCGCCGGGAGATGCTCGATCGCGTGCAGCGCCTGTGGAACGGTCCGCTGGAGTTGCTGGAGCATTGGTCCGGCGTGCGCCCTGGCTCCAAGGACCGCAGGCCCATCCTCGGCCGCATCGGCGAGCGCGAAGCGGTGCTCACCGGTTTGGGCTCGCGCGGCGTGCTGCTCGCACCGTGGTGCGCGGCGCATTTGGCCGATCACTTGCTCGACGGCAAGCCGCTGGATCCGGAGGTGGATGCGGCGCGGTTCGCCTAGCGCCTGCCCTTGTCGCGCCCCAGGGACACCTTGAAGTCATCGGGCGTGCCCGCCACCTTCACGTTCACGAAGCGTACGCGCCTGTCGGCATCGCGGTACTGGATCGCATCCACCTGGTCGGGGTCGATCTCCTCTTTGCGCTTGCCGCCGAAGAGCTTGGTTGAGGCCGCCTGGGTGACCAGCGACCACGGGATGCGCAGGTAGTACTCCATCCGCAGGTCAAGGCCCTGCTTGCCGCTGAGCTCGATGAAGCCCAATGAGCTGTTCAGGTTCATCGCGGGGATGTCGAGCACGCCATCCTTCAGGCGAAGGTTGTTGCGCAGCGTATCGAAGCGCACCAGGTCGAGGTTCTTGTCCGCGAAGAAGTCGGCCATGGCGTGCATGGGCGCGAAATTCACGAGGCTGCCGTCCACCACGGCGATGTCGAGCTGCGCCTCGCCCTTCTCCAGGATGGGCGTGAGGTCGGCGTGCATGGGCCAGGTGCTCTTCACGGTGCCGCTCACGCGCCCATGCAGGTTCTTGTTCAGCAGCACGTCCTGCCCGAAGTTGTCGAACTTGAGCATGAGCGCATCGAGGTCCACATCGCGCGCGGATAGCGTGCTGGTGAATCGGATGTCGCGCGGGTCCTTCGCCTTGAAGGTGCCGCTGAGGCCAATGCTGCCCTTGGCGATGCCTACGCTCAGCGTATCCACCATCAGGGTGTGGTCGGGCTTCAGGTGAAGCACGGTGCGGAAGTCCTTCAGCTCATAGCGGTGGTACTTCAGCGTGCCGATGTCGGCGCGCAGCTCCATATCGGGGAAGGGCAATGAGAAGATGTTGAACACGCTGTCGTGGTCCACTTGCTTCTCAGGGCTGTAGTTCATCAGCGCATCCAGGTCGATGAAGCTCGATCGCAGGGCGAGGCGGTCGGGCCACGGGCGCTTGGCGCTGCTGTCACCCAGGAAGAGGCGCAGGTCGCCGGCGAGGTCCGTTCGGCCCATGCGCCCGCTGAAGCCATCGAGCGTGAGCTTGTCGTCTTCCACATGCAGATGGCCCTTGAAGTCCTCGAGCTTCAGCGGGTGCACCTTTATTCGGCCGGTGAGTTTGCTCATGCGCAGGTCGGCGAAGCGGAAGCGGTTGTTGTCGAAGCGCAGGTCGGCATCGGCATGGAAGCGCGCCTCGCGCAGCACCTCGTCACGGTACTCCTGCGGCAGGTGGTTCTCGCCTTGGTAGGTGAGCAGGTCATGCAGGATCAACTGCTGGCTGCGGAAGTCGATGGCCACGTGTGTCTCGCCCTGCTTGCGCTCGGCGAACCAGAGGTCGTAGTTGGACACCAGGCCATCGAGGTGCAGGTCGCTGTCATCCACGGTGCCGGTGAGTTCCTTGATGCGCAGCGTGGTGTCGGTGATGAGGATGTCGGCATGCACATCGTGCAGCGCGTGGGGGTAGTGCTTCGCCTTCACGCGGAGGTCATCGATGAAGAACTCGCCGATGGGCAGCGGCTTGTGGTCCAATAAGCCGCTCACGGTAGTGACGAAGTGCAGGTGGCCATTGAGGCCGCTGAGCTCCTCGTTCTGCGTGCGCGCCAGTGCGGTGTCGTAGGCGAGCAGCTCGGCGAGCTTCAGCGATCGGCTGCTGATGGCGAGCTTCAGCTCGATGGGCTTCTCGTGGTGGTGGAAGATGGCGGGCAGGTCGCTGATGCTGCCGCTCAGGCGCAGGTCGCTGCTCGCCATGCGCAGGCTGAAGGTGTCGATCTCCACGAAGCCCTTGCGCATCGCCGCATGGATGTCGAGGTCATCGATCGGGTGCGGATGGCCCGGCAGGCGCACGTGCAGGTCGCGCACGCGCAGCTCGCTGTCCACGCCCTGCTTCAGGCGCGCGAGGTTCCGCTCGGGCGCCAGGATGTCGATGAGCTCGGTGAGCTTCATGTCCACCTGCACGTGGCCACTGAGCTCCTTCACCACCTCCACGTTGAGGAACTTGCCGATGAAGTCGAGGTCGAGGTCGCAGTGCAGGTCCACGTCGATGAAGGGCTCCACGAGGTCGAGCACGACGATATCACCGCTGAACACCCCGCTGCCAGGCCGCAGATTCAGGTCGAGCAGGTGGAACTCGGCCTGCCGCAGAGTGGGGTCGCCGCCATTGGTGAAGTGGCCGTTGAAGGCGAGCCGATCCACGCGCTTCTGCGTAGCGGGGTTCTCGAACCAGCCATCGGCGCAGCTGAAGCTGATGTGGACATGCGGCGTCATGCCCAGCGCGCTCCGGCCCTTCACGGTGCCATCGAAGGTGATGGTGCCGGCGTTCCTGAACTGCTTCAGGAAATCGGCCACGTCATTGGGCGCGAAGGCGGTGAGCAGCGAGAAATCAGGCTTCTCGCCATGCACATGCAGGTCCAGGTCCACCTCGTGGCTGATGTCGATGCTCCCTTCGGCCTTGAACTCCACCTCCTGCAGCTTCAATGACGATAGCGGCATGCGCAGCACCTGCGAGGCCAGGTCATAGTCCAGGTGCGCGTCGAGCTGGATGTGCTTGTCGTAGAAGAAGCTCGTGTCGCGCTTGCCGATGACATCGAGGTGCAGGTCGGCCTGGAGCTCGGAGGCGATGGAATCGCCGATGCTGCGGAAGTCGGCCTTGAGGCGGTGGATGCGGGCCGTCACCTTCTGGCCGGAGCTCTCCTGCAGGTGGCTGAAGGTGAAGTCGCGCAGCTGCAGGTCGCGCAGGTGGATGTGCAGCGCCGATTCATCGCCTTCGTCGGCCGTGGCGAATTGCTTCGCCAATAGCAGGTTCAGGCTGCCGTCCTCGTGCAGCACCAGGTCCAGGTGGCCGCCGTCGGCGTGTATGCTGCGCACGTCGAGGTAGCCCCGGAGCAGGTCCCAGATGCGGAAGCAGAGGTAAAGGTCCTTGAAGGCATAGATGGGTGCCTGCGCGGTGTCGGCGCTGGCGTGGAAGCGCACATCCTCCAGGTCGATGCAGATCAGCGGGAAGGCCTCGAAGGGCGCGATGTGGCTGCCGCCGATGCTGATATGGCCGGCCATGTCGCGGTTGATCTCGTCCAAGGCGAGCTGCACCAGCACGCGCTGCTTCGCGTAGGCCACGGCCAGCACCCCGCCGAAGAGCAGCAGGACCACCAGCGCGGACCAGAGCAGGAGGCGGAGGAAGCGGCGGCGCATGTGCGATCGGCGCGCCCAAAGTATCTCCCCGTTAAGGCCCATGGCCTCGGTTGCGCATGCGCTGGCTCAACAGCCTATTGCGGAAAGCGGCCCAGGGCCTCGCCGATGCCCGCCCCGTTCGTCATCCGCTCTCCTTGCGTTCCGCGCGCGAACCTGAGCTTTGCGCCGTTCTCAACATCCATGCGACCATCCGCCTTCCGGGCATCACGCCTGCTCCTGCCGCTCCTGCTGCTCACCGTTACGGCCGCCTGCCGCAGCAAGAAGCCCATCGCCGCCAAGCCCGCGCCCGACCCGCGCTGGGCCGTAATCGACTCGCTGGCCGGCATCGGGCAGTACGCCTCGGCGCTGGAGCGCACGGAAGAGCTGCTCGGCGAGGCGCGGTCCAACGGCGATTGGCGTACCGAATTCATGGCCTGGACGCGCCGCGCCGCCTACCAGGAGCTCACCGGCGCAGGGCCGGACAGCATCATCAGCCCCATGGAGCGCCGCGCGGCCGAGGCCTCCACCCCGCTGGCGCAGCTGCTGCATTCAGCGCTCATGGACCGCTGGTGGCAGCGCTACCAGCAGGACCGCTGGCGCATCCTGGAGCGCACCGAGCTCGACGGCTCCTTCGATGCCTCGGACCCTGACACCTGGACGCAGGGCCGTTTCATGGAACGCGTGATCCGCGAGGCTCGCGCCTCCATCGAGCCTTTCGACACGCTGCGACGCATCCCGGTGGGCAATCTGGGCGAATTGCTCAGGGGCGATACCGGTGCCTACTACCTGCGCCCCGCGATCTACGATGTGCTGGCCCATCGCGCGCTGCGCATCTTCAGCAACCCCGAGACACGCCTCGCCGAGCCGAGCTGGCGCTTCACGCTCAACGATCCCAAGGACTTCGACCTGTTCGAGCCCTTCCTCTTCCGGCCCCTCGTGCACCGGGATAGCACCGCGTGGGAGTTCCAGGCCCTGCGCATCTTCCAGCGGCTGGAGCGCGCGCACATCAACGCCGACAAGCTGGACGCGTACGTGGACGTGGTGCTGCAGCGGCTCGCCTACGTGCGTGAGCGCAGCATGCTGCCGGAGAAGGACAGCCTTTACCTGGGCGCGCTCGAGCTGCTGCGCACGCGACTGCCCGAGGATGCCTGCGAGGCCGAGGCGATGGTGGCCATCGCGCGCTGGCACGAAGCGCAGAGCGGCAAGTACGAACGCCTGCGCGGCGACGACTGGAAATGGGAGCGCCGCACCGCGATCGAGCTCTGCAAGGCGGCGATCGCCAAGTGGCCGGGCACCTTCGGCGCGCGCAACGCCGCCTCGCTGATGGCGCGCTTGCAGCAGCCCTCCATCGGCATCACCAGCGAGCAGGCGGTTCCGCCGGGCAAGGATTTCCTCGCGCTGGTGAAGTACCGGAACACCACGAAGGCGTGGCTGCGCGTGGTGGCCGATCCCGAGCGCGACGAGAACGACCGGC
>CAZJTB010000086.1:0-8342 GCA_964548485.1 uncultured Chryseobacterium sp.
CGTAGTTGCCGGGGTTCACGCGCACCTTCTCCACGATGCGGGCGGCCACCTCGGCGGCGTTGGGCGTGAAGTGGATGTCGGCCACCAAGGGGGCGCTGAAGCCCGCTCCGCGGATCTGCTTCTTGATCTCGGCCAGGTTCTCCGCATCCTTCTTGCTGGGCGCGGTGATGCGCACCAGCTCGCAGCCCGCCTCGATCATGCGGATGCTCTGGGCTACGGTGGCCGCCGTGTCCATGGTATCCGTGGTGGTCATGCTCTGCACCCGGATGGGATTGTGGCCGCCGATGCCGATGTCGCCGATGCGCACGGCGCGCGTCTTCCAGCGCTCGTAGCGGGTAAGGCTGGAGCAATACTGCCAGGGGGCGATGATCTTGGTCTCGGACATGGGATGCGAAGGCGGCGAAGGTACCGGGCAACACCGGAGGGCGGTGCGCTGTTCAGCCCCTCCCCAGCGGATCCGGCTCAGCCATCTCCTTCGCGCTCATGCGCCGGTGGTACCAGCCGTTCACCACGAGGCAGGCCAGGATGAGCGCGATACCGAGGTAGGAGCCCGTGCGCAGCTTCTCCTCCGCGCCCCAGATCAACAGCGCGATCAGGATGGTGTACACGGGTTCCAGGTTCACCGTGAGCATCACGGTGAAGGCCGAGAGCTTGCGCATGACCAGGATGCCCGTGACGAAGGGCAGGGAAGTGCAGACCAGTCCGAGCAGCAGGTGATAGACGATGTCGCTGGTGGGCAGCTTCCACAGCGGTGGCGGCAATCCGCCTTGATCGGCCAATGCGCCATTGAGCCCGGCGATGCCCAGGCCTTGAATGAAGGGGATGGCGATGAGGATGAGGAACATGAAGCCCGCCACGCTCGCGATCTCGTAGAAGCTGATGCGCACGGGATCGTCCTTATGCACGAGCACCGCGTTGATGATGTTGAACCAGGCGCTGAGCAGTGCGCTGAGGACGCCCACGACGATGCCCCAGCGGCGATCGGTCTCCAAGCCGAAGATCAGCAGCAGCGCGGCGATCACGATCAGGCCGAGCACCACTTCATACCCGCGCACCCTGCGCTTGAACCAGATCGGCTCCAGCAGCGCCGTGAACACCGTGCTCGTGCTCAAGCAGGCCGCAGCGATGCTGGCCGTGCTGATCTTGATGGCGCCATAGAAGGTGATCCAATGCCCGGTGATGATGAGGCCGGTGAGCAGGTAGATGCCCAGTTTCGGCGTGCGCCAGGAGAGCGAGCGCTTCATGATCATCGCCGCTGCTGCGAGCCCGAGCGCCGCGATGATCGTGCGCGTGTACACCAGGTGCAAGGTGCCTTGCTGGATGAGCTTGCCGAGGATGCCCGTGAAGCCCCACAGGAACACGGTGAGGTGAAGCAGCCAGAGCGCTTGGGTGCGGCTTCGCATTGGCGTGCCAAGGTAGAAGCGCGCCGCAAGGGGCCTCCTATTTTCGCCGCGCCCGCCAGCCCATGCCACGCATCACCGACAGCCTGCTCGACGAGGCGCGCACGCACGTTCGGCAGTGGTTCGCCGCGCGCATGCCCAAGCACATGCGCTTCCACGACCTGGACCATACCCTCAGCGTCACACGCTCGGCCCTGGCCCTGGGCCGCACCATGCGCCTGGGCGCCCATGATCTGGCGCTTCTGGAGGTGGCAGCCCTCTTCCACGATACCGGCTACGCGCTCGCGCACGCGGGCCACGAGGCGAAGAGCGCCGCGCTGGCGGCCGATTTCCTGGGGAAGCGCGGCGTCCCGGCACGCGAGATCGCGCGTGTGCGCGGGCTCATCCTGGCCACCAAGCCCGGCGCGCCCGTGCGCAGCCGTTTGCAGGCGGTGCTGCGCGATGCCGATTCCGCCAAGGCCGGCCAGGCCGATTTCGAGGAGAAGGGCGACCGCCTGCGCCTGGAGCTCGAGCATGTGCGGCGCAAGCGGTACACCGATCGGGAATGGGCGTACCTCAACCTCAAGTACCTCAAGGGGCACGCCTTCCTCACCACCGAGGCCAGGCGGCGTTATGGCGCCCAGAAGCGGCTGAACCTCCGCGCGGCATCGGCACGACTGGCCACGGCCCCCGATCGGAAGCGTGCCGCCGCTGCGGTGGCCTACCGGTTCCTGGAGCGCGACCTCAGCTGGCTGAGCTTCAACGACCGCGTGCTCCAGGAAGCGCAGGACCGCCGCAATCCGCTGCTGGAGCGCGTCAAGTTCCTCGCCATCTACTCGAGCAACCTGGACGAGTTCTACCGGGTGCGCGTGGCCTCGCTCCACAGCCTCAGCAAGCTCAAGCGCAAGGAGCGCGCGGCTTTCGGCGTCCCCGCCGACCGGCTCATCGACCGCATCAACCGCAAAGCGCTGGCGCAGCAGGAGCGCTTCGGCGCGCTGTGGCGCGGCACCCTCATCCCCGCGCTCGCGCGCCACGGCATCCGCATCCGCGATGAGCGGAGCCTGTCTCCAGCGCAGGCCGCCCACGTGCGGCGCTTCTTCAAGAGCCGCATCGCGCCGCTGGTGGTCACCTCGGTGGCGCGGCCGGGCAATGCGGCGTTCATCGAGGACCGCAAGCTGTACTTCGCCTGCAATGTGAAGGCGAAGGGCAAGCCGAGGCCCAGCGTGGTGCTCGTGCGGATCCCGAGCGATGCGCTGGGCCGCTTCATGGTGCTGCCCAGCCCAAAAGGACGCGTTGAACTGCTCTTCCTGGACGATGCCATCCGCTTCTGCCTCGGCGAGCTGTTCCCCGGCCACAAGGTGACCGATTGCCATGCCCTGAAGCTCTCGCGCGATGCCGAGCTCTACCTCGAGGAGGAGTTCGGCGGCGATGTGAAGGAGAAGGTGCGCAAGAGCCTGCGCAAGCGGAGCATGGGGCTGCCCTCGCGCTTCCTGTTCGACAAGGACATGCCGAAGCCCATGCTGGCCCGCCTGCGCGAGATGCTCGCCCTGCGGAAATCCGACATCGTGAAGGGAGGGCGCTACCATCACTTCAGCGACCTCATGCGCCTGCCCATTTCCGG
This sequence comes from uncultured Chryseobacterium sp., assembly GCA_964548485.1. GTDB lineage: Bacteria > Bacteroidota > Bacteroidia > Flavobacteriales_F > PHOS-HE28 > PHOS-HE28. The sequence goes on from CAZJTB010000086.1 coordinate 3,001, forward strand.
GCATGCCGCCTTGCGCGACCGTCCGTGGCGGCCGCTGGCGCATCCGGTGGTGGGGCGTGGCCGTGACGCCTTCCGTGCGGTGGCGAAGAGCGATCAGCTCCTGCACTTCCCCTACCACGATTTCGGCTGCTTAGTGCGCTGGCTGGCCGCAGCCGCACGCGACCCTTCGGTACGCCATATCCGGATGACGCTCTACCGCGTGGCCGAGGGTAGCGCCGTTTGCGCCGAGCTGATCGAGGCCCTGCGGCGCGGCAAGAAGGTGACCGTGTTCGTGGAGGTGCAGGCGCGTTTCGATGAGGGCTCGAACCTGGAATGGGGCGAGCGCCTGGAGCAGGCTGGCGCCACCGTGCTCTACAGTCACGAAGGGCTTAAGGTGCATTGCAAGCTCTGCCTCGTGGAGCGCCTCGAATCGGGCCGCCTGCGCCGCTATGCCTACCTGGGCACCGGCAATTTCAACGAGCGCACTTCGCGGCTGTATGCCGATGACGCCCTGCTCACCGCGCATGACGGCATCACGCGCGAGGTGGCGCAGGTGTTCGATTACCTCCAGGACCGCAGGAAGCCCCTGCTTTGCCGCCACCTGCTGGTGGCCCCGGCAGGCCTGCGCTCCGCGCTGGAGGCGCTCATCGACAAGGAGGTGGAGCAGGCCCAGCGCGGACTGCCTGCCGAGATCCTGCTGAAGCTGAACAGCCTCGAGGACCAGGCGATAATCGCCAAGCTCTACGACGCGTCCCGAGCCGGCGTGCGCATCCGCATCATCGTGCGCGGCATCTGCTGCCTGGTGCCGGGCGTGCCCGGGCTCAGCGAGCGCATCGAGGCCATCAGCATCGTGGACCGCTACCTGGAGCACTCCAGGGCCATGGTCTTCCGCAATGGCGGCAGCCCCTTGGTGTACCTCTCCTCAGCCGATTGGATGGGCCGCAACCTCGATCGCCGGGTCGAGGTGGCCTTCCCCATCCTCGACCCGGTCCTGAAGCGCGAGATGATCGACCTGCTGGAGATCCAGTGGGCCGACAATACCAAGGCGCGCGAGATCGACCAGGAGCAATCGAATCCGTACCGGCCGGTGAAGCGGGGAGCGCTACGCGCGCATGCCCAGGCCGATGCATACCGGTACGTGAAGCGCTTGAAAGCGTAGTGGTGAAAGGGGGGAGAGGACCAACCCTACCTAACCTCTCGGATGCCGGAGCCCTTGCAGGTTCCACCTGATCCGAAATGGCCCCCTCCCGCCCCTTCATGAAGCCCGGCCGTGGGGGCACGGCCGAAAGCGCCGCGAAGAACGTATGCACGCATACCACGCCGACCGGATGCCTGCTCCCAGTTTTCAACACTCTCGAAATGCTAAGCCTGCCCGGCGCTGGTGACGGATGCCGGATCCTGCTTCAGCAGCCTGGCCAGCGCGGCGTACAGGTCGGGCTCCGCCTGCCTGAACTCGCGGGGCTGCTCGAAGAAGTACTCCACGGCCACGCCGAAGAACTCCGCCTGGTTGGTGCCGGCATAGTCGCGGAAGTAGTGCGGCTCGCGGCGCTTGATGCGCGCCACATGCTCGCTGGCCATCCGGTTCCAGGCCGCCAGCAGCCTGCGATCGAGGAACTGATGCTCGTTGTTCTCGATCATATCCTCGAACCAGAGGGCGTGCGCCAGCTCGTGCAAACCCACGTTGTGCGCATCGCGGCTGTGGGCGTAGCCGTGCACGAAATCGTCCCAGCTGATGATGATGATGCCCGGCTTGGGCCGCACCTCGCCCTGGTGCATGCGGCCGGTCTTCGGTGAGCGGTAGGTGTCGGGATACACAATGATGCGCTCGAAGTGCTCGAGCACCAGGTCCGGGAAGCCCATGAGCAGCTGCGCGGCGCACGCGCTGATCATCACCTTCATCTCCTCGGCCACGGTGATTCCCGCCCCGATCCATTCCTTCTCATGGAGGAAGGCGCCGGTGATGCGCTCCATGCGCTGCTTTCCCGCTTCATCCAATCGCTGGTAGTGGATGGCGTATTTGGCCAGGATGGCCTTGTGCGCAGCGCGCAACCCCCGGCCGGTGGCTGGGTGCCGGTGTTTTCCCGAGCGCATCAGCGCATACAGCACGGCTGCCGCGATCGCCAGGAAGAACAGGCCAGCCGAGGATTGGCCGTCTGCTTCCACCGCCGTCGCAGCCACCATGGGTCAGTACGCGGTCTTGTCCGCTTTCGCCTTCCACGCATCGAATACCGCGCGGGCCTCCTGGCGAAGCACCTCCGTTTCCGTGGGGATGCGTCGCTGATGGGCCTGCAGCGGCAGTTCGTCATAGATCAATTGGTCGTCGAAACCCGCAGCGGCGGCGTCATCGCGCGTGGCAGCGAATACGATGCGATCGGGTCGCGCCCAGTAGATCGCGCCCAAGCACATGGGGCAGGGCTCGCAGCTGGTGTAGAGCGTGCATCCTTCAAGTTGAAAGGAACCGAGCGCCTGGCATGCTTCGCGGATCGCCACCACTTCGGCGTGGGCCGTGGGGTCGTTGGTGCTGGTCACCCGGTTGTTGCCCCGGCCGATGATGACGCCATCCTTCACGATTGCGCAGCCGAAGGGGCCGCCCTCGTTGCGGTCCATGCCGGCGCGGGCCAGGGCGATGGCTTCGCGGAGGAAGCGCTCGTCGTTGGGGTCCATGACAGCGAATGTCAGGACTTCACTTCAATCCCCAGCTCCTTCAACTGGATCTCATCGATCCGGCTCGGCGCATCAGTCATCACATCACGCCCGGCGTTGTTCTTCGGGAAGGCGATGAACCAGCCCAGTGGCTGGCAGGCTCGCGGATATCCGTGCGGTGGCCGAAGAGTGCCCTATTGACGTATGACAACAGAGATATTGTCAAGCAGCTTGACAATACGAATATGGTCATTGCATTTGCCAGCAGAAAAATTGTCATCCATGGTCCATTTCAACACAGTCGTGGGCGCCGTAGCCGAGGGGGATAGCTACTTAGGTCGGCCACACTTGATCCGGAAGTTCTGGAAACACATAGCCGCAGGCGAGCACCTGCTCATGGCCGCCCCGCGGCGTGTTGGGAAGACCTCCTTCATGCGGGAGGTGGAGCGCAACCCGGAACCCGGCTTCCATCCGATCTACCTGATCGTGGAGTCCGTGTTCGAGGAAAAGGACCTATTCCGCAAGCTCTACGCGAAAGCGATGGAGATGGTATCGACAAAGGCCGAACTGGGCTTGAAGCTCGGTGCCTTGCTCAAGCGCCTCAAAGTGGACTTCGGACCCGATGGGCCGAAGCTCTCTGCCGCTGATCCTGACAGCTACAACGACTTGCTCACCTTATTGAAGGGCTTGCCTGCCAAGGAGCACTTCGTCTTCCTCGTGGATGAGTTCTCCCAAGCCGTGGAAAACGTGCGCAAGAAGCATGGTGCCGAAGCCGCTGAGGCGCTGCTGCATAAAATGCGCGAGCTGCGCCAGGATCCCGACTTGGTGAACCGCGTGAGCTTCGTCTTCGCCGGGTCCGTTGGCCTGGAGCAGATCGTAGCCAAGCTGAACGCATCCCATGCCAACAACGATGTCCTGGCCTTCGCCATGCCGCCCTTCACGCCGAAGCAAGCCAACGACCTCATCGACCGCATTCTCGACGGCTCCGCCGCCGATATGCCCGAACCTGTGCGCGAGCACCTTCTGGAGAAGCTTGTCTGGCTCATCCCTTTCTTCATTCAGGTGGTGATGAACGAGGCGGAGGACATCCTCAATGAAGAGGAGCGATCAACTGTGACCAAGAAAGTCGTGGACCACGGCTTCACCAAAGCGCTTGGCAAGCGGAACTACTACGATCATTGGCACCAACGCTTGAGCGTGCTGTTCGACACGGCAGAAAGGCGCTTCGCGAAGGAATTGCTGAACGCGTGCAGCGCAGGAAAGCCCTTCTCGGTGGACAAAGCGCACGACCTCGGCACCGCCAAGCACAAGCTGTCGGACAGCTACATGGACGTGGTGCGCAGCCTGATTCATGACGGCTACCTCGTGCGCGACAGCGAGGCCCGCACCCTATGCTTCGCTTCCCCCCTGCTCATGCGCTGGTGGGCGCAGACCATCGCACCATGAGCACCGCCCTGGGGATCACCACCGTTGTCTGCGCCACGGTCATCGTGCTCACGATGCTGTTGCGCCATTGTGACAACGAGCGGATCCTCGCTCTTTCGCGCTTCTTCCGGGATCTCTTCGCTCCATTCACCTTCCGTCGAACGGACCGCACCTGAACCATGGCCTTCGAGCACATCTACCGCCCGCAGCACAAGAGCGACACCGAGATCGTCAACGACTTCGTGGTGCGCACGGCGGTCTTCGAGCGCATCATGGCCGACATCCGAAAGGACGGCCCCGCCAAGCTCAGCCAGCATCATATCGTACAAGGCTTGCGCGGCATGGGCAAGAGCACCCTCTTTGAGCGGATACGGGTGGAGATGAAACAGCCCGACCTGGCCAAACGGTGGATCACCGTGAAGACCGCTGAGGAGAATTGGCCGGTGAATTCCCTGCTCGACTTCTGGATCTGGATCGGGCAGCACATGGCCAGCGTGGATCCCGCAGGCTTCGGCGCCGTGGGCGACCTCGGTACCATGTGGACCATGGACGAGCAGCATGAGCAGTGTTTCGTCACCATTGAGGCGCGGCTGAAGGGCGCGGGCAAGAAACTGCTGATGCTCGTGGACAACGTGGGCGACCTCTTCCGCAAGTTCAGCAACGAGGAGAACCATGCGCTGCGCGAACTGCTGGTGGCCAACAAGCACATCAAGCTCATCGGTGGCACGGCCATTCGGCTGGATGAACTGGAAACGCACGATGCGCCGTACTTCGACCTCTTCAAGGAGCACCGCCTCGCCGGACTTGATCAGCAAGAGGTCTTCGCACTGCTGAAGCACTACGCTGCCAAGCGGGGCAGCACGCATGTGAACCAGGTGTTGAACCATGATGCGCATCGGGTGGACCACCTGCGCATCCTCACCGGCGGTGTGCCGCGCACCATCATGCTCTTGTTGGAGGTCTTCGATAAGGATGGCGATGCCAGCGTGTTCGACGACCTGCGGCGGACGCTGGACCTGGTGACGCCACTGTACAAGCACCGCATGGACGAGTTGAGCCCGCAGAAGCAGAAGATCGTGCATGCCCTCGCCATGCAATGGGATGGCATGAGCGCCGGCGAGGTGGCGGCCGCAACCCGCCTGGAGAGCAAGGTGGTGAGCGCGCAATTGGGGCAGCTCGTGCGCGAAGGCTCGGTGCTTCGCGACGAGACCAGCACCAAGAACCACTTCTACCAGCTGGCCGAGCGCTTCTTCAACATCTGGTACCTGATGAACAACGCCCAGCGCAACGGGCCG
>CAZJTB010000087.1:0-8269 GCA_964548485.1 uncultured Chryseobacterium sp.
GCATGCCCCTCCCCTGGATGTCCGCCGCTGAGGCCGTGCGCCTGGTGAACAGCGGCGACCGCGTCTTCATCCACGGCAGCGCCGCCACCCCCGTGCGCCTGGTCCATGCCCTCCTGGACCGCCACGCCGAGCTGCACGATGTGGAGCTCACGGCCATCAGCACCTTTGGCGACCTGGGCTTCGACCGCCCCGAGGTACAGGGCCCCTTCTACCTGAACGCGCTCTTCGTGAGCGCCAACATGCGCAGCACGGTGGATGGGCCCCACGGCGATTACGTCCCCGTCTTCCTCAGCGAGATCCCGCGCCTCTTCGAGAAGGGCATTCTGCCGCTGGACGTGGCGCTGGTGCACGTGTCGCCGCCCGACAAGCATGGCTTCTGCTCCCTGGGCGTGAGCGTGGACGTGGCCCGCAGCGCCGTGCGCAACGCCCGCACCGTGATCGCGCAGGTGAACCCGAACATGCCCCGCACCCTCGGCGACGGCCACGTGCACGTCTCGCGCTTCGCCGCGCTGGTGCAGGTGAACGACCCGCTGCCCGAGGTGGACTACGCCGCGCAGGTGGGGCCGAAGGAGCGTCGCGTGGCCGAGCTCGTGAGCGCCATGATCGAGGACGGCAGCACCCTGCAGCTGGGCATCGGCGCCATCCCCGATGCCATCCTGAGCGCACTGGGCGGCCACAAGGACCTGGGCATCCACACCGAGATGTGCTCCAACGGCATCATCGACCTGGTGCGCAACGGCGTGGTCACCAACAAGTACAAGAAGAAGCACCGCGGCAAGGTGGCCACCGCCTTCGCCTTCGGCACCCGTCGCCTCTACGACCTGGTGGACGACAACCCCTTCTTCACCTTCCTCGACGCGCAGTACGTGAACGATACCAAGGTGATCCGCGAGAACCCCAAGGTGGTGGCCGTCAACAGCGCCATCGAGGTGGACCTCACCGGGCAGGTGTGCGCGGACAGCATCGGCACCTACCAATTCAGCGGCGTGGGCGGGCAGATGGACTTCATGCGCGGGGCGGCCCTGAGCGAGGGCGGCAGGCCCATCATCGCCCTGTGCAGCACCACCGGCAAGGGCGCCAGCAAGATCGTGCCCTTCCTGAAGCAGGGCGCCGGCGTGGTCACCACCCGGGCCCATGTGCATTACGTGGTCACCGAGCACGGCGTGGCCTACCTCTACGGCAAGAACCTGCAGCAGCGCGCCAAGGCCCTCATCGGAATCGCGGCGCCGGAGCACCGGGAGGAGCTGGAAAAGGCATCACGGGAAAGGTTCGCACGGGGGTAGGTTGACCCTGCGTAGCCAACACTTGCCCCACCTTCGTGTCGCCGACCTCAACTTCACCTTCGCACCATGCCTTTATCCCTTTCCGCTTTCGAGCACGAGCTCGACGCGAAGATCCTGGACCGCGGGCTGAAGTACTTCCAGCGCGGCCATGTGGACGAACCCGAAGAGCTGGAGCCCGGGCTCTACGAGGCCATCGTGCAGGGCTCCGACACCTACACCGTGCAGGTGCGCATCCGGGGCGATCGGGTCACCGAGCACCGCTGCGACTGCCCATACGACCTGGGCGATGTGTGCAAGCACGTGGCGGCCGTGCTCTTCAAGCTGCAAGAGGGGGCATTGGACCCGAAGGTGAAGGCCCCAGCCGGAAAAACCAGCAGGAAGAATAACGCGCCCACCACCGGCAAGCACACCGAGGCCCAGCAGGTTGACCGCGCACTGGCAGCCGTGCCGCATGAAGAACTGGCGGCCTACGTGCGCGCGTGCTGCATGGACGACGCCGGCTTCCGGCAGCGCTTCCTCAGCCATTGCGCGCCGGAAGCCATCACGCAGGATCACCACGACTACCTGAAACAGGTACGGCAGGGCTTGCGCGCGGTGGCTGGGCGCGGCGGTTTCATCGGCTGGAACGAATCCTTCGCGGCCGGCGCGGTGCTGAACGACCTGGTGGAGAAGGCCCGCGCGCTTTTCAGCAAGGGCCACCCCGCCAAGGCCCTGCCCATGCTCACCGCGGTGATCAAAGGCGGCGCCGAGGCCATGGAATACGCCGACGATAGCAACGGCGACCTGGGCGGCGGCATCACCTCGGCCATGGAGCTGCTGCACGAGATCGCCGGCGCGCAGCACGATGATCCCTTCCGCCTGAAGCTGCTCGGTGAAGTTCAGCGCCTGTTGGCCGACAAGCAGGTGAGCGAATGCGATTGGAACCACCTGCTGTTGCCTGCGGCCGCGAAACTCATACGCACCGAAGCAGAGGCGGCCCCGGCGATGGCCACCTTGAAGCAGAAGGCCAACGAGGAGTACGGCGGCTCCACGGCGCGCGGTGCCCTGATCGAGCTCACGCGCAGGCTCAACGGCGATGCCGCAGCGGCGAAGCTGCGCGATGGCTTCCTGCGCTTCACGGACGTTCGCGAGAAGGCGATCGAAGCGGCGATCAAGGCGAAGGACCTTGAGCGCGCCCGCCAACTGGCCCAGGACGGCGCGCGGATCAAGGACAAGACCCACGATCACTACTGGACTCCCCACCTCTTGCGCATCGCCCAGCTCACCCAGGACGAACAGGAGGTCGTCCGCTTGGCGCGCCTGCTGCTCCTGGAGAGCCACCGCAGCGGCATGGAGGAATACACCCTGCTGCGCCGACACGTGCCTTCGGCCCATTGGCCCGCCTACATCGATCAGCTTCTCAGAGACCTGCGCGCCAAGTGGAAGGGCGTCTCCACCAACCTCGTGGCCAGCATCTGCGCGGCCGAAGGCCGGTGGTCCGAGCTGCTCTCCCTGGTGAAGCAGGAGCACTGGCACCCGCACAGCCACTATTCGCTGCTGAGCGAGCACGAGCCGGCGCTGGGCAAGCATTTCCCGCAAGAGGTGGCCACCATCCTGGCCGAGCGCGCCGAGGCGCTGGTGAGCCGCACCGGCGCCAAGTCCGAGGACTACGACACCGCCGTGCGCATGCTGCGCCGCGTGCGCAAGCTCGGCGAGCACCACCTGGCCGATTCGCTCGTGGCCGACTGGCGCGTGCGGCTCAAGCGACGGCCCCGGTTGATGCAGGCACTTGGCAAGAAATGAACGGGCGTGCCCCCGGCCGCCGCCCAAGGCCAACACACGGGTCGGGCCCTTCGCTTTAGCTGCTTCGCGCCTGCCAGCATCCGCGGCGCTGCGCGGGCTTCCGCTGGTCGCCTGCTCGCTGCGCGCGTCTGCAAGGCGGTCGCTTCAGCAGGCTGCCGCTGCGGCCCCTCACGCACTGGACCCCCGATAAAATGGTTTCATGGATGCTTAAATCTCATTCCCTTGCAAAATCGCCGATATTATGCATATATTTGCGCCTGTTATTCGCCATGAAACATCTGCTCGTTGAGTTCGCCAGCATCCGCTTCGGGGTCCACGCCAAAGCCCTGGAGCAGGGCTCCATGGCCCTGGTGCCCGCCTCGGCCATCGGCGAACACGGCGATGTGCTGCCCCACCACCTGCGCCGCATCGCCCCGGAGGTGGTGCGCTGCCAGCCGGCGGACCTGCTGGAAGAAGGCGATGTGCTGCTCGTGGGCAAGGGGAGTTCGAACCATGCGGCGGTTTGGCCAGGCAGCCCTGAAGATACGCTCGCATCCAACACCCTCTTCGTCATCCGGCCCAACCGGCAGCAGGTGCTGCCCGGCTACCTCGCCGGCTACCTGAACAGCGCTTCGGCACAGGCCTGGTTCGCCACCCACCAGAAGACAGGCTCCGTGAACGTGCTGAGCCGCGAGGCGCTCAACGAACTGCTGGTGCCCATGCCCCCGCTCGCCATCCAGCACCGCATGGTGCAGCTGGCCCACGCCTCGCGTCGGGCCATGCAACATCTCACCGAACTTTCCAATGCCCACGCCCAGCTGCTCAACAGCGCCTGGGCCCAATTGAACGACCAATGACCAAGACCATCGACCAAGCCGAGATCAACGCCCTGGCCTGGAAGGCCTGCGACACCTTCCGCGGTGTGGTGGACCCCGCCCAGTACAAGGACTACATCCTGGTGATGCTCTTCCTCAAATACCTGAGCGATGTGGCCCGCGACCGCCGCGACGAACTGCATAAGCAGTACGGCGGCGATGAGCAACGCATCCTGCGTGCCCTGGCCCGCGAGCGCTTCGTGCTCCCCGCAGGCAGCAGCTATTACGCCCTGTACGAGGCCCGCGACAAGGACGACATCGGCGACCGCATCAACAAGGCGCTCGATGCCATCGAAGAGGCCAACAAGGGCAAGCTCGATGGCGTGTTCCGCAACATCGACTTCAACAGCGAGGCCAACCTGGGCAAGACCAAGGACCGCAACCGCCGCCTCAAGAACCTCATCGAGGACTTCGCGGACGAGCGCCTCGACTTCCGCCCCAGCCGCATCGGCAACCTGGACATCATCGGCAACACCTACCAGTACCTCATCGCCCAGTTCGCCAGCGATGCGGGCAAGAAAGGCGGAGAGTTCTTCACGCCAGCGGAGGTGAGCGAGCTGCTGGCCCGCCTCATGGCCCCGCAGCCCGGCATGCGCCTCTACGACCCCACGTGCGGCAGCGGCTCGCTGCTGATCAAGGTGGCCGAGAAGGTGCCCGACCACAACTACAGCCTCTACGGGCAGGAGAGCAACGGCGGCAACTGGGCGCTATGCAAAATGAACATGCTCATCCACGCCAACGACACCGCGCGCATCGAGTGGGGCGACACCATCAACAACCCGCTGCTGGTGGAGGGCGATAAGCTGATGAAGTTCGACATCGCCGTGAGCAACCCGCCCTTCAGCCTGGATAAGTGGGGGCAGGAGAACGCCGGGCACGACCGCTTCAACCGCTTCTGGCGCGGCACCCCGCCCAAGAGCAAGGGCGACTACGCCTTCATCACCCACCTGATCGAAAGCCTCAACGAGCATGGCCGCGCCGGCGTCATCGTGCCGCACGGCGTGCTCTTCCGGGGCAGCAGCGAGCGCCTGCTGCGCAAGGCCTTCATCGATGAGAACCTGCTGGAGGCCGTGATCGGCCTGCCCGCCCAGCTCTTCTTCGGCACCGGCATCCCCGCGGCCATCCTGGTGTTCAACAAGCAGCGCACCACCACCGACATCCTCTTCATCGACGCCAGCGCGCACTACGCCGATGGCAAGAAGCAGAACCGCCTGCGCGAGGAGGACCTGCAACGCGTGGTGGACACCTACACCGCCTTCCGCGCCGCACCGGCCACCGTGCCCGATGACCAGCGGGTGCTGGCCGGGAAGTACGCCTACCGCGCCAGCCTGGCCGAGGTGCAGGAGAACGACTACAACCTCAACATCCCCCGCTACGTGGACACCTTCGAGGAGGAGGCCCCCGTGGACATCGCCGCCGTGCAGCAGCACATCGTGCAACTGGAAGGGCAGCTGGCCGATGTGCGCACCGAGATGGACGGCTACCTGAAGGAACTGGGCTTCATCAAGTGAACAAGGCCATGCCCGACATCATCTTCTACACCACGCCCCAAGGCAACGTCAACATCGAGGTCTTCTTCGAGGACGAGACCTTCTGGCTTACCCAGAAGAAGATGGCCGAGCTCTTCGGGGTGGAGGTGCCCACGATCAACTACCACCTCAAGGAGATCTTCCAAAGCGCTGAACTTCAGCAGGAAGGAACTGTTAGAAAAATTCGAATAGTTCAACGGGAAGGCACCCGGGACGTGGAGCGCGAAGTGGACCACTACAACCTGGACGCCATCATCTCCGTGGGCTACCGGGTGAACAGCCAGCGCGCCACCCTCTTCCGCAAGTGGGCCACCCACATGCTGAAGGAGTACATCGTGAAGGGCTTCGTGCTGGACGATGAGCGGCTGAAGCAGGGCCGCCGGTTCGGGCAGGACTACTTCAAGGAACTGCTGGAGCGCATCCGCGAGATCCGCGCCAGCGAACGCCGCTTCTACCAGCAGATCACCGACATCTACGCAACGAGCATCGACTACGACCCCAAGGCCGAGATCACCCAGCGTTTCTACAAGACGGTGCAGAACAAGCTGCACTGGGCCATCACGGGCCATACCGCCGCCGAGCTCATTGCCGAACGCGCCAAGGCCGGTCTGCCGCACATGGGCCTCACCACCTGGAAGAACGCGCCCGATGGCAAGGTGCTGAAGAGCGATGTGGGCGTGGCCAAGAACTACCTCACCGAGGCCGAACTGAAGGCGCTGAACCGCATCGTGACCATGTACCTGGACTACGCCGAGAACCAGGCCGAGCGCCAGATCCCCATGAGCATGGAGGACTGGGCCGCCAAGCTCGATGCCTTCCTGGAGTTCAACGATTACAACGTGCTGGACAATGCCGGCCGCGTGAGCGCCGGGGTGGCCAAGCGCCTGGCCGAGGGCGAGTACGAGAAGTTCCGCGTGCAGCAGGACCGCGACTACCTCAGCGATTTCGACAAGGAGGTGAAGCGGCTTGAAGGCGAACGGACATCCGAGCGCGTGAGCAAAGCACCCAAGAAGCCCAAGAAGTGACCATCACCCACCAACAGCGAGTTCTCCGATCATCTCATTGTCTGATCTTCTGATCACCCCATGACCCTCCACTACGCCAGCGACCTCCACCTGGAGTTCCCCGAGAACCGGGACTGGCTGCGCCGTACCCCTTTGCAGGGCCAGGGCGGGGTGCTGCTGCTGGCGGGCGATATCCTGCCCTTCGCCGTGCTGCACAAGCACCGCGAGATCCTGCAAGCCTGGGGGGAGCAGTACGACCATGTGCTGTGGGTGCCAGGCAACCACGAGTACTACGGCGGCGACATCGCCCAGCGCAGCGGGCGGCTGGATGAACAGCTCACCGGCAACGTGCGGCTGCTGAACGATGCGGCCTGGTATGCCCCGGGCCTGCGCATCCTCTGCACCACGCTGTGGACCCGCATCGGCCAGCTGAACGAGGGGCTGATGCGCCGCGCCATGAACGACTACCACCAGATCCGCCACCACGGCCGCCTGCTGCTGCCCGCGCACACCACCGCGCTCCACGAAGCATCGCTCGCCTGGCTGAAGAACGAACTGGCCACACCCTTTGCCGGGCACACCGTGGTGGCCACGCACCATGTGCCCACCTTCCTGCACTACCCGCCCGAATACAAGGGCGATGGCCTCAACGAAGCCTTTGCCGTGGAACTGCACGACCTGATCGAAGCCAGCGGCGCCACCGCCTGGATCTACGGCCACCACCACCGCAACATCCCCGCCTACACCATCGGGAACACCCGCATGCTGACGAATCAGCTCGGGTATGTGCGCTTGGGGGAGGCCAAAGGCTTTGACCCCAACGCCCACCTTACAATGAAGGCTGCATGAAACTCACCTGGACCACCTTCAAGGCCATGAACAAGCCCACCGAGTGGCGTGAGCGCTTCCACCGCAACCGCTGGGTGCTGGCATGGACCGCCTTTGCCCTGCTCTTCGGCTTCATGATCGTGGAGGCCGTGCTCTATTGGCAGGAGCAATGGCTCAGCAACTTCCTCAGCTCCTACGGCACCGGCCTGGCCCTGCTGCTGGCCGTGCTCATCTACGTGCATGGGCAGGCCGCCAGCGCCAAGGCCACCCGTGAGCAGATGGAGCACCTGCAGCAGCTGAACCAGGAGGAGATCGCCGAGATGCGCACCCTCTTCCAGCAGCAGATGGACCACCTGAGCGAGCAGACCAACAAGCAGATCAGAGAGTACAGCCGCGAAACGCTGAAAGTGGTGAGCAAGCTGGAAGAGAACAGCCTGCTGCTGGGCGAGATCCTGAAGCGGAACCTGGAGAACGTGATAGACGACTACGAGAAGCGTGAAGCGGAAGCCAACCAAGCCTTGTTCAAGGCAGAAAACTTCCAATTGCTGCGCACCCCGGAACAGAAATCCGCGGAGATCCAGCAATGGCGCTTGCATCTGGAACGAGTTCGCAACGTGAAGAACTTCTTCGTGAACATGTACCACCGCGTCTCCACGCTGTTCACCCACCAGGGCATACAACCATGACCGCAACCAAAGCAGTTCGCCAGACCAAAGCCGCCGAAGCTCCATTAGGTGCGAAGGCGGGCTACAAGCACACCAAGCTCGGGTGGATACCGGAGGAGTGGGAGCTCGGCCGAATTGGTTCACATATCGACCTTCAGGTGGGCTATCCTTTCGAGAGCACGGGCTACACCTCAATTGGAGTTCGGTTGCTTCGATGCAACAACATCAAGCGCGGTGAAACAAGTTGGCATGAATCAGTGACCGTTCACTGGCCTGGTATTACCCCTGAAGTTCAGCGCTATATTCTTAGGCAAGGTGATCTTG
>CAZJTB010000088.1:0-7050 GCA_964548485.1 uncultured Chryseobacterium sp.
GATCTCGGTGCGGCGATTGAGCGCCTTGTTGGCCTGTGAATCGTTCGGCGCCACGGGCTTGGCCGAGCCATGCCCCACGGCCAGCAGCCGCGAGCCGTCGATGCCCTTGGCCACCAGCGCCTGGCGCACCGCAGCCGCGCGCGCTTCGGAGAGCTTGCGGTTCAGCTCCTCCGTTCCATCACTGTCGGTGTGGCCCCCGATCTCCAGGCGGAGCGCAGGGTTCTCCTGCAAGAGCTCGGCGAGCTGGGCGAGCTCGCCTTCCGATTCAGGCCGCAGCACCGCGCTCGCCACATCGAAGAACAGGTTGCGCATGGTGCTGCCGCGCCCCGCCTCGATCGGGTCCAGGTCCACATCGAGGTCAACGGTCAGGGCGCCGCCGGCCTCCGGCACATCGATGCGCTCGCTCCGAAGCAGGTGCCCATCGGCCTTGATGTGCAGCGCGTAGCGCCTGCCGCCCGGCACGGCCACCAGGTATTCGCCGGTCTGCGCATCGCTCCTGAAGCGCGCCACCAGGCCGGCGTCGTCCAGATCCAGCAGCTCGATCTCGGCCTCCAGGCCGTTGAGGTAGCGCAGCGACTTGATGCGCCCCTTCACCAGCACGGCCAATGGTGCTTCGCTTACCGGCACCGGCCCGCCGCCAGCGCTGGCCACCGGATCGCCCACCGGGGATGGCTCGGGAAGGAACTCCACGCTGTAGAGGTCGTCTTCACCCAAACCATCCGCGCGGAACGAGCTGAAGAACCCGTTGCGGCCATCGGCGCTAAGCACGAAGAAGAGGTCATCATCAGGCGAATTCACCGGCCAGCCGAGATTCTCCGGCTTGGTCCAGCGGCCGTTCTCGAGGCGCGTGCGGAAGATGTCGTAGCCGCCCATGGATGTGTGGCCCTTGCTGCTGAAGTAGATGGTCTTGCCATCGGGATGCACGAACACGCCCTCTTCATCGTGGATGGTGTTCACCGTGGGGCCGAGGTTCTCGGCCGGGCCCCAACCGCCGGCCGCAGCATCCCAGCGGCTGCGGTAGATGTCCTGTCCGCCCACGTTATCGTCGGGGCGCTCGCTCACGAAATAGAGCCATTGCCGGTCGAAGCTGTACCAGGCGCTGCTCTCGTGGTGCGGCGTGTTCACATGGGGGCCGAGCAGCTCCGGCATGCCCCAACGGCCACCGGTGCGCTTGCACTCGAGCAGGTCGCCGGTGCCATCCTGATCGCGGTAGATGAGCATGGTGCGGCCATCGTTGAAGAGGCCCACGCTGGCATCGTTGCCCGGCGTGTTCACCGGCTCGGGCAGCCGCTCGGCCGCGCTCCAGCCCTGGAGGGCCCTGCGGCTCATGTACACATCCTCGAAGTAGTCGCCATTCACCTTGTTCACCTTCGACTGCGCATCGATGGGCCGGCGCGAGGTGAAGTAGAGCAGCCCGCCATCGGCGGTGATGGCCGCCCCGTAATCGGCCTGCGGCGAATTGATGCCCGGCCCCAGATTGGCGATGCTCACGCGCGCAGGGTTCGCCATGAGCGACTTGCCATTGCGGCATTCGCTGATGTGCTTGTCGGCGGTGTTGTAGAGGGGATCGGGGTCCTGGAAGGGGTTCTGCGCCTTGTGCTTCTGGAAGGCGGCGATGGCCTCATCCCAGCGCGCGTTCAGCTGCAGCGCGTAGCCCAGGAGGAACTGCAGGCGCGGCAGCAGCGGATCGATGGCGGCGGCCTTCTCCAAGTAAGGAAGCGCCTTGTGCCGATGCGGCCCATTGAGCTGGCACAGGCCCATGCGCAGGTTGGCATCGGCGTTCTCCGGCGCCAGCGCGAGTGCTTCCTCGTAAAGCGTCTCGGCATGCACGAACTGGGTGCTGCCGGCGCGCTCGGTCTTCTCCGCCTTCTTGAGCAGCTCCTGCACGCGCTTGAGCGTGGCGGCATCCTGCGCGGGCAGGGCGGTTGCCAGCAGCATCGCGAAGAGCAGCAAACCGGCAGTGCGTCGCTTGTCCATGCTCGTGGGTCTTTGAAAAGCGCTGTTCATACGTTGCCCGGACAGCAAGGTTCAGCGCTGGGCCGCCGGGCTATGTTTGCGCCGCACCCAACGCAAGCCCTTCATGGCCAAGAAGAAAGTGAAGAAGACCAAGGAGCCCAGGAGCATCCTCAACCCCGCGTCGCTCGACTTCCTGCAGCGCTACCTCAACAATCCCTCGCCCACCGGTTTCGAGAGCGAAGGGCAGAAGCTCTGGCTCGATTACCTCAAGCCCTATGTGGATGAGCACCTCGTGGACCCCTATGGCACCGTGGTGGGCGTGATCAATCCCGGCGCGAAGTGGAAGGTGGCCATCGAGGCGCACGCTGACGAGATCAGCTGGTTCGTGCACTACATCACCAAGGAAGGCTTCATCTACGTGAAGCGCAACGGCGGCAGCGACCACATGATCGCGCCCAGCAAGCGCGTGAACATCCACACCGACAAGGGCATCGTGAAGGCCGTGTTCGGCTGGCCCGCCATCCATGTGCGCAACGGCAAGACCGAAGTGGTGCCCACCACCGAGAACATCTTCCTCGATTGCGGCTGCGCGAGCAAGGAGGAAGTGGAGAAGCTCGGCGTGCATGTGGGCTGCGTGGTCACCTTCGAGGATGAGTTCATGGTGCTCAACGGCAAGCACTTCACGGGCCGCGCGCTCGACAACCGCATCGGCGGCTTCATGATCGCCGAGGTGGCGCGCCTGCTGAAGGAGAGCCGCACCAAGCTGCCCTTCGGCCTTTACGTGGTGAACAGCGTGCAGGAGGAGGTGGGCCTGCGCGGCGCCGAGATGATCGTGGAGCGCCTCCGCCCCGATGTGGCCATCGTGACGGATGTGACGCACGACACGCAGACGCCGCTCATGAACAAGTTCCAGAGCGGCGATATCGCCTGCGGCAAGGGCCCGGTCCTCAGCTACGCGCCGGCCGTGCACAACAAGGTGCTGCGCCACATCGTGCGAACGGCCGAAGCGGAGAAGATCCCGTTCCAGCGGCAGGCCGCCAGCCGCGCCACGGGCACCGATACCGACGCGTTCGCCTACGGTGCCGCGGGCGTGCCCAGCGCGCTCATCAGCCTTCCGCTGCGCTACATGCACACCACGGTTGAAACGGTGAGCCGCGCCGACGTGGAGAACGTGATCCGCCTGATCCACGCGAGCGTGCGCGGCCTGAAAGCCGGGCAGGACCTCCGCTACTTCAAGTGATGGAGCAGGGCCATCGGGACGATGCGCATTCCGAAGGCTCGGCCACCGAGGCCCTGCAATTCCTGATCGCGGCGGCCGGGATCCTGGTGCTCATCCGACTGGTGCATGCCGCGGGCAGCTGGGCGCTGAGCCCTGCTGACGACGATGCCATCGGCCGCCTAACCGAGCCGTTCCGCCGCGGATACCTCCTCTGCGATGCGCATGAATTGGTGCCGGGCGGCATGAGCCTCGCGGGCCGCTCGGCCATCGCGGTGCTCCTGGGCATGGCGGGCGGCGCACTCGGCGCCATCGCCGGGCGATGGGGTGCGTTGGCGCTGGGCCGTGCCGGGCGCATCGCCTGGCGCAACGGCCTGCGCATCGGCCTGGCCATCACGGCGTCGTGGGCCCTGGCATCGGCGCTGCTATGGCCACCCCTGGCCATCCGGCTTGAGTCCGATCGATTCATCCTTATTGAGCGGCCCTCGCTCCTGGGCACCATCGCACTCGCATGGCCCGCGCGCGCGCGCAACATTCCTTGGAGCGATTGCGGGATCGCCTGGGTGGCACGCGCCGACGCACGACGCTCGCTGCAGATCGATCTGCCCGACGGCGCGCTGCTGATCGAACCCGCCGATGACGACGGCGCCCTGCTCGCGCTCGAGGCTTTCCTGCGCGATCGCTTGCAACGCATCAGCGATGAGATTAGTGCTTCCGGCAACGCCATCGCGGCGGATGCGTCTTGTCCTTGAACATGGATATCCATCGCATCACCCCTGAGGAAACGTATGCGTTGCGCTTGATGGTGCTCCGCCCAGGAGGCAGCATCAAGGATGTGCAATGGCCGCACGACAACGACGAGAACGCCTTCCACCTTGGCGCGCGCAACGGCGCTGGGCTCATCGGCATCGGCACCTTCTACCAGGAGCGGCACAAAGGCATCAAGGGCACGCGCCAGTACCGCCTCCGCGGCATGGCCACGCACCCCGAGCACCGCGGGCGCGGCGCTGGCGGCCTCATCGTGCGCGGCGCGCTGGATGAGCTGCGGCGCATGGGCATCCCCCTGGTGTGGTGCAACGCGCGCGTGAATGCCGTGCCCTTCTATGAGCGCGAGGGCTTCGTGCGGCATGGCGAACTGTTCGAGCTGCCGGGCATCGGCATGCACCAGGTGATGTGGCGCGCGGTGTGAAGGCCGCCGATAGCTTCGCGCGATGCCGCCGCAGCGCCTCGAACGCCTCGCGCTCCCAGCGCTCATCCTGCTGAGCCTCGCGGCCCGTTTGCTGTGGCTGCGGCAGGGCGCCCTCGCGCACGACGAGCCGTTCACGGTGTACTGGTCGCAGCAGCCCTGGGCGGATTTCAGGGCCATGCTGCGCACGGAGAACAACCCGCCGCTGCATTTCCTCATCACCCGGTGGTGGAGCGCGCTCGTACCGTTCGAGCCAGCCTGGCTCCGCGTGCCCAGCGCCTTGTTCAGCGGGCTCATCGCATGGCCCGTCTTCCTCATCGGAAGGCGGATCGGCGGCATGCGCGCGGCCATCACCGCCGCGCTGCTCATCATCCTCAGCAACTACCATCAGGGCTTTGCGCAGGAGGTGCGCGGCTACGCGCTGCTCACCCTGCTCTCGGCCTGGAGCATCTGGCTGGTGGTGCGCATGGCCGATGGTCGCGCACGGGCCATCGGGCTCCTCGCGCTCGTGAACACCGCGATGGTGTACACCCATTTCTTCGGCTGGCTGGTCGTGGGCCTCCAGGTGACCGCGGCCTTCGCGCTGCCCGCTTTGCGGAAACGCAAGCAGGACGTGCTGGTGAGCGCGGGCCTCACGCTCTTCGCCTTCGGCCCCTACCTCCTGCTCTTCGCCCTGCGCGCGCGCGCCAGCATCAGCGAGGGCACCTGGCTGGAGGCGCCGGCTTGGGAAGAGCTGTACAACATGGTCTGGCGCTGGAGCAACTCGCCGGTGATGGCCGTGGCCTTCATGACGCTCATCGCCTTCGTGCTGCTGCGCAAGCATGGTCGGTCGGCCTGGCATGCCCTGCCCCTGCTCTGGTCCATCGCGCCGCTGCTGGGCCTGTTCGCCATCTCGTTCGTAGTTCCGGTCTTCCTCGACCGCTATCTCGCATTCGCGGCGCCGGGGTTCGCGCTGCTGATCGCCGCGAGCATCGAATCGCTCCGATTGGGCCAGCGGTGGAAGAGCGCGCTGGCTTGCCTGGCCATCGCCGGCATGGCCTTCACCTTCAACCCTGGCGCGGGGGGGCGGTATGCGCCCGAAGGCGTTGCGCGCCAGGTGGACGCTTGGTGCGCCAACGATTGCCATGTGGAGGTGGTGCCATCGTGGTACTGGCTGAACTACCTCGCAGCGAAGGATATCGAGGCGCTGCGCTCCGACCAGCGCAGCCTGCTCAACGCATCGCCCTTCGTGCCCGACACCGTGCAGGCGCGCGCCCTGGGCCCCACCTTGCTCGTGGATGCCAGCGGGAACCAGCGATTCGCGCCCTTGCGGGAAGCGCTGCGCGGGGCCTACGGAGCGGTTGATTCGGTTGAAGCCGACCACCGTGTGTGGGTTTACCGCTTCACCCACGAAGGCCGAACGGCTCGTCCCTGACGGCAACCGCTCATGGATCAACGGCCATTGGATGCCGGAAGCCGACCATCTTCGCCCTCCCATCCCCATGAACATGCGAAACACCCGTGCGATCGGCCACGCCATCCTTCCCCTGCTGGCCTCAGCAGCCCTGCTCACCGCCTGCGGCAACAAGCCAACCGCCACCACCCCGCCGCCACGGATCGACATGAAGGACTTCTTCCGGAACCCGGAGAAGTCGAGCTTCCAGATCAGCCCGGACGGCCAGTACATGAGCTACCGCGCGCCGTGGAAGAACCGCATGAACATCTTCGTGCAGAAGATGGGCGCAAATGAGCCCGTGCAGGTGACGCGCGATACGGTGCGCGACATCGGCGGCTACTTCTGGAAGGGTGATCGCGTGGTGTACAGCCGCGACATCAATGGCGACGAGAACTTCATCGTATTCAGCGCCAGCATCGACGGCAGCGACGTGAAGGCGCTGACCCCGCAGAGCGGCGTGCGCGCCGGCACATTGGACCGGCTGCACAACGTGCCAGGGATGGAGACCATGATCCTCATCCAGATGAACCAGCGCAACCCGCAGGTATTCGACCCCTACCTGTGCGACATCGCCAGCGGCGAGCTGAAGCCGCTGTACGACAACAGCAGGGACAACTTCGAGGGCTGGATCACGGACCACAACGGCGTCATCCGCATGGCCACGAAGACCGATGGGGTCGATCAGGTGTACTACTACCGCGCCTCGGAGAAGGAGCCCTTCACGGAGTACATGCGCACCAGCTTCAAGGACAGCTGGAACCCCATGTTCTTCACCTTCGACAATGCCAACCTGTATGTGAGCCACAACCTGAACGGCCGCGACAAGAATGCCGTGGTGGAATGGGACCTGGCCGGCAAGAAGGAGACCCGGCTGATCCACGAGGACGCCGACTACGACGTGAGCGGGCTCAGCTACAGCGAGAAGCGCAAAGTGCTCACCATGGTCACCTGGACCGGCTGGAAGGAAGAGCGCCGCATCCTCGATCCCGAGACCCAGAAGCTCTACGACAAGCTCGCGCCCAAATTCGAGGGCTACGATTTCTGGATCTACGGCGAGAACGACAACGAGGACAAATTCATGGTCTGGGCCGGCAGCGACCGTCAGCCTGGGCGCTACTACTTCTATGATGCCGCTGCTGACAAGCTGGAGAAGGTGGCCGAGCTTCGCCCGTGGATCAACGAGGACCAGATGGCCCCGATGAACCCGATCACCTACACCAGCCGCGACGGGCTCACCATCCACGGCTACCTCACCCT
>CAZJTB010000088.1:7150-8267 GCA_964548485.1 uncultured Chryseobacterium sp.
GGCGGCAGCTATGGCGGCTACGCCACCCTGGCCGGCATCACCTACACCCCTGAGCTGTATGCCTGCGCGGTGGACTATGTGGGCGTGAGCAACATGTTCACCTTCATGAACACGGTGCCGCCCTACTGGGAGCCGTTCAAGAAGATGATGTACGAGATGGTGGGCGACCCCAAAACCGACAGCCTGCTGCTGCGCGAGGCCAGCCCGGTCTTCTTCGTCGATCGCATCAAGTGCCCGCTCTTCATCGCGCAGGGCGCCACCGATCCGCGCGTGAACAAGGCCGAGAGCGACCAGGTGGTGGAAGCCCTGAAGGCCCGTGGGGTGGAGGTGCAGTACCTGGTGAAGGACAACGAGGGCCACGGCTTCCGCAACGAGGAGAACCGTTTCGAGTTCTACGATGCCATGGAGAAGTTCCTGGCGCAGCATCTGGGGGAAAAGGCCCCAGCCGCCGTGAACTGATAAACGGGGCCAGTGCGATGCGCATCGCCGAGCAGCTGAAGGCCGAATGCCTGCGCAGGCTGGATGAAGGCAAGGCGCGCATCGGCACCTGCCTGGGCATGCTGCCGCACGAGCAGCTCTGGCGCGCCCCGAATGCGCATGCCGTGAGCGCGGGCCACCTTGTGCTGCACCTGTGCGGCAATGTGGGCCAATGGGTCACGAGCACCTTGGGCGGCCTGCCGGACCACCGCGATCGCGAGAAGGAATTCGACCCGGCCTCGGCCATCCCGAAAGCGGAGCTTGAGGCCAGGCTGGAGGCGACCCTGGAGCAGGCCAGGCAGGTGATCGCGGGGCTGTCCGAGGAACAGTTGGCCAGCACCTATCGCGTGCAAGGGTTCGCTGAGTCCGGAACCGCCATCCTGGTGCATGTGGTGGAGCATTTCAGCTACCACACCGGCCAGATCACGCTGCACACCAAACTCGCCCTCGATGCGGATACGGGCTATTATGCCGGGCTGGACCTGAACGCCAAGGGCTGAGCGGGGCAACGCCGGGCCGTTGGCAAGCGTCAGGACAGGGAACGTCAACCTGGCATCAAGCCTGGGTTAGGCGTGCATCAAATCACCGGCTAACTTGCCGGTCCGTTCCGAATGCCCCTCCGCCTTCCCCTCCCCCTTGC
>CAZJTB010000089.1:0-3201 GCA_964548485.1 uncultured Chryseobacterium sp.
AGCAGCCCCATGCGGTCGGTTTCGGCCCCCGTCTCCAGGAGCAGGCTGGTGGCCATCAGCTCATCGGGGAAACCGCTGCTATTCACGTTGATGCCGATGCCGATGAGCGTATTCGCCACCAGCTCGCCCACGAGGTCGTTCTTGATCAGGATGCCCGCCACCTTGCGGCGATCGATGAGGATATCGTTGGGCCATTTGATGCGCGCATCGCCCTGGGCGTGGGCCCTGATGGCATCGTGCACCGCCAGCGCCGCCACTTTGCTGATGCCGAACTGCGCAGCGGCGGTCAGCGCAATGGGCTTGGCCACGATGGTGAAGGTGAGGTCCCTGCCAGGCACTGACAGCCATGGACGGCCACGTTGGCCGCGCCCGTCCAGCTGGGCGTGCGCAAGAATGACAGTCCCATGGGTCGCTTTCCCTGCCAGCAGCAGGTCGGCAGCGGTTTTGTTGGTGCTCTCCAGCTCCGCATACTCCAGCAGGGGCTCGCCGAACATGGTGCGCTTGATTCGTGTTTCGCAGCGCCGCCCAAGCCATGGGGCGGGGAAGCTGGCTGCCTACCTTTGAACGCTCCAAATTAACCGGATGAAGCAACTGAAGGGCGAAGCGCCTGGCCGATTGCTGGAGGCCGTGATCCATGGCATCCAGGAGGTGAAGGGCCGGGACATCGTCCACGTGGACCTCCGCGGCGTGCCCAACACCGTGTGCGACCACTTCGTGATCTGCCACGGCGACAGCGACACCCAGGTGGAGGCCATCACCCGCTCGGTGCTGGAAACCACCCGCAAGGAAGCCGGCGAGAAACCGTGGCACACCGAAGGCGAGCGCAATGCCGAATGGGTGCTGATCGACTTCGTTGACGTGGTGGTGCACATCTTCCACCGCGACAAGCGCAGCTACTATGCGCTGGAGGACCTCTGGGGCGATGCCGCACGAACGCAATACGAGAACGTGGCCTGAGCGCCGCGCATGCCGATGAACGAGCCCAACAAGAACGAGCGACCCAAGGAGCGGCCCAAGCGCTCCTTCAATTTCTACTGGATCTACGGGATCATCATCCTGCTGATCCTCTCCATCCAGCTCTTCCAGGGAGGAGGCGGCATGGCCAAGATCACGCGCGGCGAGTTCGAGGCCATGATCGCCAATGGCGATGTGGAGCGCTTCACCATCGTGAACGAGCAGATCGTGAAGGTGTACATCAAGCGCGACCGGCTCGATCAGGAGCCGCACCGCTCGAAGATCAAGGAGTCGCCCATCTCGGGGCGCAACTTGAGCGGGCCGCACTACGCCTTCAACCAGGGAAGCAGCAACGTGGAGAAGGACGGTCTGATCATGATGGCCCGCGAGTACAAGGTTCCCTACGACAACGAGACGCAGGAGAACTGGGGGCGCGAGATGCTCTATTGGGTGCTGCTGCTGGGCGCCATGGTCTTCGTGTGGGTCTTCGTGATGCGGCGCCTGGGCGGCGGCGCCGGCCCGGGCGGGCAGATCTTCAACATCGGCAAGAGCCGCGCGCAGGTGTTCGAGGGCGGCAAGAGCACCAACGTCACCTTCAACGATGTGGCCGGCCTGGCCGAGGCGAAGGAGGAGCTGCAGGAGATCGTCGATTTCCTGAAGAACCCCAAGCGCTACACCGACCTCGGCGCCAAGATCCCCAAGGGCGCGCTGCTCGTGGGCCCGCCGGGCACGGGCAAAACACTGCTCGCCAAGGCCATCGCCGGCGAGGCCAACGTGCCCTTCTTCAGCCTCAGCGGATCCGATTTCGTGGAGATGTTCGTGGGCGTGGGCGCCAGCCGCGTGCGCGACCTGTTCAAGCAGGCCAAGGAGAAGGCCCCCAGCATCATCTTCATCGACGAGATCGACGCCATCGGGCGCGCGCGCGGCCGCAGCGTGAGCATGGGCGCCAACGACGAGCGCGAGAACACCCTCAACCAGCTGCTCACCGAGCTCGACGGCTTCGGCACCAACAGCGGCGTCATCCTCATCGGCGCCACCAACCGCGCCGATGTGCTCGACCGCGCCCTCCTGCGGCCCGGCCGCTTCGACCGGCAGATCTTCGTGGACATGCCCGACCTGAAGGAGCGCGAGGAGATCCTGAAGGTGCACCTCAAGCCCCTGAAGCTCGACATCACCGTGGATGTGGGCTTCCTGGCCCGCCAGACCCCCGGCTTCAGCGGCGCCGACCTGGCCAACATCTGCAACGAGGCCGCCCTCATTGCCGCGCGCCGCAAGAAGCAGCAGGTTGACAAGCAGGACTTCCTCGACGCCGTGGACCGCGTGATCGGCGGCCTGGAGAAGAAGAACAAGATCATCACCACCGACGAGAAGCGCGCCATCGCCTACCACGAGGCCGGCCATGCCACCGTGAGCTGGCTGGTGGAGCATGCCTCGCCCCTGGTGAAGGTCACCATCGTGCCGCGCGGTCGCAGTTTGGGCGCCGCCTGGTACCTGCCCGATGAGCGCCACCTGACCACCGCCGAGCAGATGAACGACGAGATCTGCGCCGCGCTCGGTGGGCGCGCCGCCGAGGACGTCATCTACGGCCAGGTGAGCACCGGCGCGCTCAGCGATCTGGAGAAGGTGACCAAGCAGGCCTATGCCATGGTGACCATGTACGGCCTCAACGAGCGCGTGGGCAACATCAGCTACTACGACAGCAGCGGGCAGAGCGAATACAGCTTCGGCAAGCCCTACAGCGAGAAGACCGCCCAGGCCATCGACGAGGAGGTGAGCAAGATCGTGGAGGGCCAATACGCCCGCGCGAAGCGCATCCTCACGGAGAACAAGGACAAGCTCACGGCATTGGCCACGCAACTGCTCGAGAAGGAAGTGATCTTCAAGGAGGACCTGGAGAAGATCTTCGGCGAGCGCCCCTTCAAGGCCGTTGCCGAAGCGCCCTCCAACGGCCATGCGGCCGGCGCACCGCCCGCCGATGCGCCCGCTTCGCCGGTGGAAGGCGCGGCTGGCGCCAAAGCCTGAGGCCATGCGCCGCGCCGATGATTGGGAGACGGTGCATCGCGCGGCCACGGAGCAGGAAGCCGAACTGGTGAAAGGCATGCTGGAGTCGCATGGCATCGAAGCCATCGTGATGCATCGGGGATCGAGCCCCTACCCCTTCCTCGGCGAGGCCTCGGTGCTGGTTCCGCGGACCGATGTGGTGCGCGCCCTCTACCTTGTGCGCCAAGCCCCCGGAGCGTGAAGGAA
>CAZJTB010000089.1:3301-8211 GCA_964548485.1 uncultured Chryseobacterium sp.
CATCGCCAGTACCATCGGCGACCTGTTCGAGAGCGCGCTGAAGCGCAAGGCCGACGTGAAGGACAGCGGCCGGATCATGCCGGGGCACGGCGGCGTCCTCGACCGTTTCGATGGCTACCTGCTGGCCGCGCCCGTGATGCTCCTGGTGGCGCTGCTGGTGCGGTGAGGCCGCTCAGGCATTCAGTTCGCTGAACGCCGCCTCCATATTCCGATGGAAGGCCTTCAGCGTGAAGCGCTCGCCATACACGCGCCGGGCGGCGGCGCTCATGCGCGCGCGCAGCTCCGGGTCCTTGATCAACTGCTCCAAGCGGTCGGCCACGCGCGCCGGGTTCTGCACCGGCACCAGGAATCCGTTCACGCCCTCATCCACCATCACCGGTATGCCGCGCCAATCGGTGGCCACCACGGGCAGCCCGAACTGCGCCGCTTCCATGAGCACCACCGGGAAGCTCTCCGCCTCGAAGTGCGAGGGGAAGCAGAAGAGGTCGGCCGAAGCGAAATCGGCCAGCTTGTCGGCACCGGTGCGCACGCCCAGCACGCGCACGCGATCGGCCAGGCCCTTCTCCGCGATGAACGCGAGCATGCGCTGCTCGAAGTCGGCATCGCCCCAGCGCCCCATGAGCATGAGCTCGGCATCGGCGCCGCGCTTGATCAGGTCCGCG
Source organism: uncultured Chryseobacterium sp. (assembly GCA_964548485.1). GTDB lineage: Bacteria > Bacteroidota > Bacteroidia > Flavobacteriales_F > PHOS-HE28 > PHOS-HE28. Next base: position 3,964 of record CAZJTB010000089.1, read on the forward strand.
AAGGCCCGCAGCAGCACCTCCACGCCCTTGCTGGGGATGAGCACCGCCGTGAACAGGATGCGGACGCGCCGGCCGGACGCCGCATCGCGCGCGATGGGGCCTCCAGCGAGGTCCTCGATGCCATTGTGCACGCTCACGATGCGCCGGGCCTTGAAGCGCTCAGCATCGGGCGGCGCCAGGTCGCTGGTTCGGATGGCAAGGTGCGGCTTCCTGTACGCGAGCCACGCCAGCGAGCGCAACGGGAACGGCAATCGATCCATGTAGGAGGAAACGCCGCCCGCATGGAAATGGAACACCGTGCAGCGGAAGCACCAGCGCACGGCGATGAGGAAGATGATGTCGCGCAGGATGGGCACCAGGTTGGGCCCGCTGGGCGGGTAATAGAGCACCTGCGAGCGGTGGCGGATGCGCGCGCGCCAAACCTGGCCGATGGTGCGGAAGAGGATCCACACCTTCCGCAGGCTGAAACGGCCCACCTCGCTCATCTCCTCGGAATAGGCGAGCCTTATATGCGCCAGCTGAAGCGTGGCATAGCGCCCCTCCAGGAACTTCGCGATCATCACCGCCTGCCCGCCGAAAGGCGGCGGGGTCTGCCCCACCACCAGCACGCGCAAAGGCGCCTTGCCCTCCGTGCCAGACGAAGCCTTTTCCTGCATGCGGCGAAACTAGAGGTCCATTCGCGCGGCCTCCGGGGCAACCGGCTCCGGCGGTTCAGGCCCCGATGTTGAAAGCAGCGCCGCCCGCCCCTGAGGCCCCCGGCTATATTCGCCGCGTTTCCATGCGCCTGCACCGCGAAGGCACCCCCACCCTGCTCCTGGCCACCGCTGTGGTCTGCTTCGGGCTGTTCGCGCTCTGGAACTGGGCCGTACCCGACCTGCTCCGCGTTCCGCTCAGCATCGCCATGGTGGCGGTCTGGGCCATCGTGGTGTGGTTCTTCCGCGTGCCGAAGCGCACGGTTCCGGTGAGTGACGCGCATGTGCTCTCGCCCGCCGACGGCAAGGTGGTGGCCATCGAGGAGGTGCACGAGCCCGAATACTTCAAGGACAAGCGCCTCCAGGTGAGCATCTTCATGAGCCCGCTGAACGTGCACGTGAACTACTACCCGATCGGCGGCGCCGTGAGCTACAGCGCCTACCACCCCGGCAAATACCTGGTGGCCTGGCACCCGAAGAGCAGCACGGAGAACGAGCGCAGCACCGTGGTGGTGCGGCATCCCCGGCACGGCGAGGTGCTCTTCCGGCAGATCGCCGGCGCGCTGGCCCGGCGCATCTGCACCTACAGCGTGAAGGATGCGCCCGCCGCGCAGGGCAGGGAATTCGGCTTCATCAAGTTCGGCTCGCGCGTGGATGTGCTGCTGCCCGTGGGCACGCGCGTCACCGTGAAGCTCGGCGAGAAGGTGAGCGGCAGCGTTACGCGGATCGCGGAATACACGCAGTGATGCAAAAGAACCTGAAGACCATCCTGATCGCGCTCGTGCTGGTGCTCGCAGCTGCGGTGGCGGCCATGAAGCTGCTGCCGAAGAAGGGCACTGGCGCCCCTGAGCCTGCTCCGGAGATCGTCCCTTCCGGCCCGTTCGATGGGCTCGGCATCCGCTTCGATGGGCACTACAGGCACTCCACGGGCCACCTGCTCTACCTCATGCGCTTCTTCCCCGAGGGACGCGTGCCGTGGTGGTGGTGGTCACCATCAACGGCGCGAAGCAGATGGAGGGCACCCTGCATGAGTTCCTCCAGCGCGATACGCAGGGCAATCCGGACATGGGGCTGCACAACACCATGGCCCAGGTGCGCGGCGACAGCATCTTCTTCACCACGCGCCCGCGACGGGGCGAGATCAGCCACCGCGGCAAGGTGATGGGCGATGGCACCGTGCGCTTCATCCGCCACAGCCATATCAACGGCAAGGACCTCGACTTCACCTTCACCTTCATGACCGATGCCGAGGCCGCGCGCCTAAAGCAGCAGAGCCAGCAGGTCGGTGAGCCGGCCGATGCGGTAGGTGGCCATTGAATCCGGCTCCGATGCGGCGGTGTAGTGGGCGTGGTCCCAGCCGGCATTGCGCGCGCCCTGCATATCGGCCTCGGCGCTGTCGCCGATCATGAGCGAATCGCCCGCTGCGGCTCCGCTGCGCTTCAGGGCTTCGTGGAAGATGCGTGGATCCGGCTTGGCGACGCCAGCGCGCTCGCTGGAGAGCACCACTTCGAAGAAGCCAGCGAGGCCGCAGCTCGCGAGCTTCACGCGTTGCACCTCCTCGAAGCCATTGGTGATGATGTGCAGGCGATAGCGCGCGCCCAGCGCATCGATCACCTCCCGCGCGCCGGGCATCAGCGCCTGCTTGCGCGGGCAATGCTCCAGGTACTCAGCCGAGAGGGTCGAGGCGAGCCGGCCATCCGTGATGCCGAACCGCTGCAGGGCCGTGCGGAAGCGGAGCACGCGCAGCACCTCCTTGGGCATGCGGCCCGCGCCATGCTGCTTCCAGAGCCCGGCATTCACCTCCTCGAAGGCGTGGATGAAGGCCTTGGCGTCGGGCACGCCGCGCATCAGCAGCCCATGCGCATCGGCGAGCTCACGCAGGGTCTCGCGCGAGTTGGCCCGGAAGTCCCACAGCGTGTGGTCCAGGTCGAAGAAGAGATGGGCGTAGCGTTTCACCGGAGGAAGCCCCAAGCCGTGCTGAGCACGATGGACCATGCTGCAATGGCCGTGAGCAGGTAGGGCAGCGTGCGGCGGTCGTGCCTGAAATACTTGGCCGCGATCAGTGCGGTGATGGGCACGGAGAGGATGGGCGGCATGATGGCCAGGCCGATGAGCCCATAGCCACGCTTGCTGCGCACCACGAAGCGGTTGGTGCGCGTGAAGCTGCGCTTGGGCGGCAATCCCCTGGCCATGCGCTGCACACGGCGGCGCATCTCGCGGATGCGCAGGAAATCGAGCAATCTGGCCCCGAGCAGGTAGAACACCGCCGTTCCGGTTCCGCCGCCAATGGCAAGCAGCAGCACGGTTTCCCAGTAGGTGTGCCCGAACCCGTAGGAAACGGCCGCCGCGAGCAGGAACTTCACGATGCTCGTGCCCAGGACCGTGGCGGCGCCCAGCGCATCCATGGCTCAGGCCTTCTTGCCGTACGCCAGGTCGCCGGCATCGCCCAGGCCGGGCACGATGTAGGCCTGCGCCGTCATCTCCTCATCGATGGCGCCGATCCAGAACCGGGTGCCGGCAGGCAGGTGCAGTTTGGCGTACTCCACGCCCTCATTGCTGGCAATCGCCGAAACCACGTGCAGCGCTTTGGGTGCGCCCAGCCGCAGGAGCGCCTTGTACACGAGCACCATGCTCTGGCCCGTGGCAAGCATGGGGTCGCAGAGCACCAGCACCCGGTCATGAAGGGGCGGGCTGCTCAGGTACTCCACCTCGATGTCGAAGGCATCCTCGCCTTTGCGATGCTTCCGGTAGGCGCTCACGAAGGCATTGTCGACCCGGTCGAAATAGTTGAGCATGCCCTGGTGGAGCGGGAGGCCCGCCCGCAGGATGGTGGCCAGCACGGGCTGCTCGGCGAGGAGCTGCACGCGCGCCACGCCCAGCGGGGTCACCACATCGCGCTCCTCGTATGCCAGGGTGCGGCTCAGCTCCATGGCCAGCACCTCGCCGATGCGCTCCAGGTTGCGCCGGAAGCGCATGGGATCCTGCTGCACGGCGGCATCGCGCATCTCGGCCAGGAAATGCCCGGCCACGCTCCGCTCCTGCGCGAGTTCCTTCACCATGCCGTTATCGCTTTAGCCATTTGATCGCTGCCGGGAGCCGGTTGGCCCGCAGGCGAAAATAGGTCCTGTCCACCGCTCCGAAGCCTTTGTTGAAGCGCGCCACGCTCGGCGTATTGGAGCCGGCGAAGTCCAGCAGCATGCCGCTTCCTGCATGCCGCGCGATCCAATCATCTGCGATGCGGAACATGGCCTTGGCCGCATAACCGGCTACGGTATTGGCCGACTTCAGTAAGATCGACCGTCCCTCCCATTCGGCGAAGCAGGCCGCCGCCACAGGATGCCCTTCCACGGCCAGGGCCTTCACTGCGCACTGGCCGCGCACGAGGCCCTCGGCGAGCAGGTCTGCGAAGTCCTCCAGCCCTTTCACCGCCGACCTGCCGAAGCGCGCGCCGGTGGTGCTCCTGAACAGCGATGCGAACTCCTGCGCGCCCAAGGTCGCCTCAACGCCGATCGGGGCATCCTTCAGATTGCGCTTGTGCCCCTTCGCATACGCCTCG
>CAZJTB010000090.1:0-8190 GCA_964548485.1 uncultured Chryseobacterium sp.
ATCGAGCGCAAGATCGCCCAGGCCCGCGCCAACGGCCGGCACGATCCGCGCCTCGATCCCCGCCTCGCCTCCTATGAGGCGGCCAGCATGGTCGACGCCGTGGCGGCCGGTCTGCGCCTGCTGCAGCGGGGCGACACGCCGCTGGAGGCCGTCATCGACACCACCAGTCTGCTGTTCGCCAAGGTGGTGACCGGGCGCTGACCGCGGCTTGCGGCCGCCGGGGACTCAGCGCCTCCTGCCGCGCATGGACGACGAACTGAGACGCCTCGGGCAGGAACTGGCCGACGGGCATGTGCGGCTCAGCGAGCGGGACCGCCGGCTGGTGCACCGGCTTCTGGCGCGGGGCAGCGAGACGCGCGATCCGAACGCCGCCTTCGACGAAAGCCAGTCCTTCGGCGCGCGCATGGCCTCGATGCGGTCCTCCACGGCATCGGGCAGGGCCTGGAAGAAATCGAGGCCCGTGAGGCGCTCCACGCTGTCAACGCTCACCGCATAACTGATGGGCGGGTACTCCTGCTTGCCGTTGCTCATCACGAAGCCGATGGCCTTGGGGCTGTCGCTGTCCAGGTCGGCCACCACCTTGTAGATGTGCTCCGGAATGCTCACCTCGTTGCGTCGGCCAGGATTCTGCATCACTGGCAGGCCGTCGCGCAGCACAGGGCCGGTGACCACGAACACACGCCGCTTGCTGTGGTTCACATAGCGCCTCACCCAATCCTCCAATTCGGCCCAAGTGCCGCGATTGAGCTCGGGGCGCTGGGGGCACACGTTACTGTACAGGTAGGTGGCGCGCAGCGCATCGATGTTCCACCGCATGTCGGCGCTGGGCACCAGGTGGCCGCGGTCGAAGCCGCTGTTCCAGTAGTCGGCGGTAACGGCCGTGCCGGTCTTCACCAAGGGGTCGGGCATGAAGGAATCGATGCGGGCCAGGTTGCCCGCGATCAGGTCGGGCACGGCGATATGCGCCACCCAGCGCGCCTGCTCATGGCGCTCGTCGTACACCAGCATGTGGCCGGGGTGGGTGATCACCTCCTCACCGGCCTTCAGCGCGGGCAGGCCCTTGGCCGCGAGGTCGCGCCGGATGATGGCGAGCTTCACCGAATCGAGGCGCGCGATGCCGGCGCGCTGCTGCTCCAGCAGGCGCTCCTGCTGCGATTGGATGCGCCGCAGCTGCTCATCGAGGTCGTATTGCGCGCGCGCCGCCGAGCCCGCCAGGGCCAGCGTGAGAAGGAGTATCCGCATCATGCTCGGCGCAAGGTAGTCGGCCTGCGACGGTGCAGCATGGCCGCCAGATCCTCCAGGGCATCCTCCAGCAGGTCCCTTGCCGCAAGCGGGGCCGGCGCTGGCAGGCGCCGCATGCGATCGAGGGCGGCTGGCAAGTCGATCGCCTCCTGCCGCTGCACGATGAAGCGCCCCGTGCGCGCGTGCAAGCGGCCGAGGTACTCCTGCTCCTCCTGCCCCGGCGTGGGGATGATGAGCGCGCTTCGCCCCAGCACCGCCAGATCCATCAGGGTGGTGTAGCCGCTTCGCGAAACGATGAGCTCAGCGCCGTGCATGGCGGCCGCCAGCTCGACACCGCTGAGGTGCGAGCGCACGCGCACGTTGGCGATGCGCTCATCGCGCGGAAGCTGCGGCTGCCCCAGCACCAGCAGATGCTCGCCGGGCAGTTGCGGCAGCGCTTCCAGCAGGCGCTGCTCCAGCAGGGTGCGCTGCGGCTCCGGGCCGCTGATCACGGCCACCACGGTGAAGCGCGGGCCATCGGCGGCCTCCGGTGCGGCCATGCGGCTCACCACGCCGATGTAGCGCGCCTGCGGCGGAAGCCCCTCGCCGTGCGCCAGCTCGCCCGCCAGGCCGGGCGCATCGGGCTCATCCATGACCCAGCACCGGTCGAAGCCGGCCATGTGGCGCAGGTTCAGCTTGCGCAGCGCGCGCTGCGCGAAGGGGGTGAAGGGGAAGGCCTGGTGCGTGATGAGCACGCTGGGCAGCTCCGCGCTGCGCACCCCGAAGCGCTGGTCGCTGATCACCGCGTCGAGGCGCACGTGGTGGCGTATGCGGTCGAACGCCGCGCGCTCGGCCTGCACGCTGCGCACCAGTGCGGGGAACTGGCGCGCCATGCTCCACAGCTGGCTGCTGCTCCGCGAGTAGCGCACCTCCACCCCGGGGATGCGCACCACCTCGAGGGCCGGGAACTCCTGCCGCAGCAGGGCCAGCGGCCCGCCATCGGCGCCGATGATGGGCAGCGCATCGTGCGCGAGCAGGCGGCGGATGATGGGCACGCAGCGCGCGGCGTGGCCCAGGCCCCAATCGAGCGGGGCCACGAGGATGCGCTTTCCGGCGAGCATGGCGCGAAGGTGGTCACGCACAGGTGAAGCCGATGTTATCCGGCTACATTCGCGCGCCTTCGACCATGGGCAAGAACAAGCTGGCGCGCTTCGCCGAGAACCTCGACTTCAAGCATGTGGTGCAGCCCACCTTCGAGGAGCTGGTGCAGGGCCGCTTCCCGCTGAAAGGCCGCTGGAACGCCGGCTTCTTCACCCGCGAGGCCCCGCTGGTGCTGGAGCTGGGCTGCGGCCGCGGCGAGTACACCGTGGGCCTGGCCGCGCTGCGGCCCGAGCGCAACTACCTCGGCGTTGACATCAAGGGCGCGCGCATCTGGCGCGGGGCGCGCAACGCCAAGGAAGCGGGCCTCACCAATGTGGGCTTCCTCCGCACGCATGTGGACCACATCACGCGCTGCTTCGGCGCGCGCGAGGTGGACGAGATCTGGCTCACCTTCAGCGACCCGCAGATCGGCAAGCCGCGCAAGCGCCTTACCAGCCCGCTCTTCCTGGAGCGCTACAAGCAGATTCTGAAGCCCGGCGGCCTCGTTCACCTGAAGACGGACAGTCCGGTGCTGTACGCGTACACCCTGGAGATGATCGCCGCGCACGGGCTGCGCATCCACGAGCAGAGCGCGGAGGTGTATGCCGACCTTGTGCATCGCGCATCGCCCGAAGAGCAGGCCGTGCTGAGCATCCGCACCTATTACGAGCAGATGTGGCTCGCTGAGGGGCGGACGATCCATTACGTCCGCTTCGACCTGGACAACTACACCAGCCATGGCGAAGAAGCAACTGCGTGAAGGCGCCGTTCAGCAGCGCGACTTCTTCGCCGACGTGATGGACGTGGTGCGCCAGATCCCGCGCGGGCGGGTCACCAGCTATGGCGCCATCGCCCGCTACCTGGGCGCGGCGCGCTCGGCCCGCATCGTGGGCTACTGCATGAACAACAGCCACGCCGTGAAGCCTTCCGTGCCCGCGCACCGCGTAGTGAACAGCGCCGGCATCCTCAGCGGCAAGCACCACTTCGGGCCCGACGACCGCATGCAGCGGCTGCTGGAGAAGGAAGGCGTGCGCGTGAAGGACGATCAGGTGATCGACTTCGCGAAGCGCTTCTGGGACCCGGCCACGGAGCTCCGCCTGTGATCATTCGAGCGCGATCAGGCGCGCGGCGGCCAGCGCATGTCCGTCGGCCGTGATGCGCGCCAGATAGAGCCCGGCACCGCGCAGGGCATCCACGGCGAGCGCACCGCCCTGGCGCGCATCGATGGATCGGCGAAGCACCTCCGCTCCGCGCGCGTCGGTGACCACCAGCTGCGCTTGGCCATGCGCCATCGGGAAGGCAGGCCATTCGATGCGCGTGCCGCTGTGGAACGGGTTGGGCGCCGCGATGAGCGGTCGTGGCAGCGCACCGCGCTCGTCAAGGCCGATGGGCATGCACTGCAGGCCATAGGGCAGATCATCGAAGGTTCCCGCATCGGTGGCCACATCGTTCACGCGTATCTGCTCGGGGCTGAAGATGCCGGTGATGCCCTGCGCATCCACCCCGGCCACGCTCACATAATAGCCCGTGTTCGGCAGCAGGCCCGGTATGGGGAAGCTGGTGGCCGTGGTGCGGTAAAGCGCGTCGAAGGACTGCGGCGCGTTGAGGCCGCGCACGCCGATGCGGTAGGCGCTGAAGTCCGCGGAGCCGTTGATCTGCACGCGCAGGCCGGTGGGCTCATCCAGCAGCGACCAGGTGGGCATGTCGGGCCCGTGCGCGAGCAGCGTGGCACTGGCGCCGTTGATGACGGCGTTGCGGGCGAGGTAGTTGAAATCGACGAAGAAGGTGTCGATGATCGCATCGCCGTCGAGGTCGAGGCCGAGGACATCGTCGCTGGTGTGCTGGCGGTCGTGGTAGTCGGGCGATGAGGGGTCGCCATTGCCATGCTCGTTGGCGGCGGTGAAGCGCACGCTCTGGAAGCCCTGCTGGCGGAAGGGTATGTGGTCGCTGCCGCGGCCCACGCGGTCCTCGCGCTCCATCACGCTCACCACCATGGGCACGGGCACCTGGGGGCGCAGCTTCTCGCGGTAGCCCAGCTCGATGGAGCGCGCCAGCCCGCGCGTGCTGCCGTGCGAGAACACGCGCAGCTGCAGGCTGTCCACCTCGTTCACCACGCCGCAGCCGGGGGGCGAGGCCGTTTCGCCGCAGAGGATGCCGCCCACGATGTCGTTGTTGAGCACCGCCTTCACCGCGATGCCCTGCTGAACGCAGTATTGCGCCATGGGCCGCGAGCCCAGCAGCCCCTGCTCCTCGCCGGTGACCAGCAGGAAGAGCAGGGTGTGCTTGAAGGTGAAGCGGCTCATGACGCGCGCCAGCTCCAGCACCAGCACGGTGCCGCTGCCATTGTCCTCGGCGCCATCGGCCCGGCAGAAGGGGTCGCAGGTGTCATCGCAGCGCGAATCGATGTGCGCTTCGATGACCACCACGCGATGGCCCTGCGTGGTGGCGCCCGGCAGCACGGCCATCACGTTGCGCCAGCCCTGGCCGCTGCCGCAGTTGTCGGGCTCGTTGCTGTAATCGAACTGCAGGTAGGCGGGGATCAACCGCCCCTCGTTGGCCGCGCTGATGCGCTGGAAGCGGTCGTAGGCCCAGCGCCGCGCGGCGCCGATGCCCACGTTGGCGCTCACGGTGTCGCTGTAGGTGTTGCGCGTGCCGAAGGAGACGAGCTCCTCCAGCGCGGCCTTCAACGAATCGGGGCGCACCAGGGCGCGCAGCGCGCAGATGACGTCCTCGTGGTCGTCGATCACCACGCTGGCGGCGTATTGCGCCGGGTCGTGCTGCCCCTTCAGCGCCTGCAGGGCGGCCGGGCTGGTGCAGGTGATGTTGCTGAACTGCGCGGCGCATGGCGCAGGGAGCGAGAGCAGGGCAAGGAGCAGCGCGCGCATGGGGCGATTCGTTGGACGCTGCAAGGTAGGCGCGCGAACGCTTCACGCTGGCGTGGCACTGCGGCAACAGCGCATGGCGTGCTTCGCGGCCGGATCGATTACCCGACACGCCATGAACGCCTTGCTCCGCCGCATACCGCCGCACGCCCTCGTCCTCGGCCTCTACCTGCTCATCATCGCCTTCGCGGTGGTGGCGTGGAGGAACGCGGGGTGAGCTGACGCGCCAACCGGCGCAGCGGCAATGGCAAGACCGGGCCGGGGAGGGCACTTCATCCCCGCAAGGGATACATTCAGCGCGCCATGGCCAAGGAAGCCCGCGCACGCATCAAGATCAACAAGCTCCTCGAAGAGGCGGGCTGGCGCTTCCTGGCCGACGAGAACGGCCCGGCCAACATCACGCTGGAGACCGGCGTGAGCATCACGCCGGAGTATATGGCCGAGCAGTTCGGCGATGACTTCGAGAGAACGAAGAAGGGCTACATCGATTACCTGCTCGTGGACAGCGACGGCTATCCCGTGGCGCTGCTGGAGGCCAAACGCGAAAGCATCCACCCGCTCAACGCCAAGGAGCAGGCCCGCGAGTATGCCAAAGCCGCCAAGGTCAAGTACATCATCCTCAGCAACGGCAACCTGCATTACCTGTGGGAGCTGGAGCGCGGCAACCCGCAGGTGATCGGCCGCTTTCCAACGCCTGCTTCGTTGGGCGCGCTGAAGCATTTCGTGCCGGACCGATCGAAGCTGGTGCAGGAACACATCGAGGCGGACTACATCGCGCTGAGCCAATTGCCCGGGTATGCGCGCCGTCCGGAGTGGAGCGATGCCGCGCTGAAGCCCGGCTTCATCGAGCAGAACAAGCTGCGCTTCCTGCGGCCCTACCAACTGAACGCCATCAAGTCCATTCAACAGGCCGTGGGCGAAGGCAAGGACCGCTTCCTCTTCGAGATGGCCACCGGCACGGGCAAGACCCTCACCAGCGGCGCCCTCATCAAGCTCTTCCTGCGCACCGGCAACGCGCGGCGCGTGCTCTTCCTGGTGGACCGGCTGGAGCTGGAGGACCAGGCCAAGCGCGCCTTCTTGCTCTACCTGAAGAACGACTACTCCGTGTGCGTGTACAAGGAGGACCCCGAGAATTGGCGCAAGGCGGAGGTGGTGGTGAGCACCGTGCAGACCCTGCTCGCCGGCAACAAGTACCGCGACCGCTTCGAGCCCACCGACTTCGACCTGCTCATCAGCGATGAGGCGCACCGCAGCATCGGCGGCAACAGCCGCGCGGTGTTCGAGTACTTCCACGGCTACAAGCTGGGCCTCACCGCCACCCCGCGCGACTACCTGAAGGGCGTGGAGGAGCAGGACATCCAGGACGATCCGCGCGCTTACGAGATGCGCCTGCTGAAGGACACCTACACCACCTTCGGCTGCGGCGATGGCAAGCCCACCTTCCGCTACACCCTGCTCGATGGCGTGCGCGATGGCTTCCTCATCAACCCCATCACCATCGATGCGCGCACGGAGATCACCACCCAGCTCTTGAGCGATGAGGGCTACGCGGTGATCACCAAGGACCACGAGGGCGAGGAGAAGGAGGAGACCTTCATCCACCGCGACTTCGAGCGCAAGTTCTTCAGCCCGGAAACGAACGCCGCTTTCTGCCAGGCCTTTCTCGACCACGGCCTCACCGATCCCATCAGCGGCGAGTTCGGCAAGAGCATCGTGTTCTGCGTGAGCCAGGCCCACGCACGCAAGGTCACCGAGCTGCTCAACGCCATGGCCCACGCACGCTGGCCCGGCCGCTACCAGAGCGACTTCGCCGTGCAGGTGACCAGTTTGGTGCAAGGCGCGCAGCAGATGACGGTGAACTTCGCCAACAACGTGCTGCTGGGCACCAGCCCGGTGCTATCCGGCTACCGCACCAGCAAGGCCCGCGTGTGCGTCACTGTAGGCATGATGACCACCGGCTACGACTGCGAGGACCTGCTGAACGTGGTGCTCATGCGGCCCATCTTCAGCCCCAGCGATTTCGTGCAGATGAAGGGGCGCGGCACCCGCAAGTGGACCTTCAGCCACAGCGAGCGCGATGAACAGGGCCAGACTGAAACGGTGAGCAAGGCCAAGGATGCCTTCACCCTCTTCGACTTCTTCGCCAACTGCGAATACTTCGAGAACGAATTCGATTACGACGCCCAGCTCACCGTGGTGGTGCCCAAAGGAAACGAAGGCCCGATCACCACAGGCGGCGTAACCGCCACCGATGGCGCGTTCACGAACCTCGCCGCCGACCCGATCAAGACCTTCGAGACCAAGGCCGTGGGCGCCGAAGGCATGAAGATCGATCGCGAGATGTTCCGCGACCGCTTCGAGCAGCGCATCCAGAACGATGAGCTGATCCGGCGCAACGTGGAAGCCGGCAACTGGGACCAGGTGCTGCACCACATCCAGACCGAAGTGCTCAACCGGCCCGAGGAGTTCTTCACCCTGGAGAAGCTGCGCAAGGCCTACACCGTGGACCGCAAGCTCACCCTGCGCGAAGTGGTGGAGAAGATCTTCGGCATCATCGCTCGCTTCAAGGGCAAGGATGAGCTGCTGGAGGAGGAGTTCCAGAAGTTCGTGAGCATCCACCCACCGGGCGAGGAGGAGAACATCACCGCCCTTCGCCACTTCTTCAAGGCCTACGTGGTGGACCAGGACGTGCGCGACATCGTGAAGCAGAAGACCTTCCAGCGGCTGGCCCACCACCCGGCCCTCACCATGGAGGAGTTCAAGGCCATCACCCCGGCCAGCCGCGCCCTGGTGCCCCACTATGTGGACACCTACGTACCGGTTGACGTTTTCGCGGCCTGACGTGTCAGGTTTTCGCCCGGATCTTTACACGTCCGGCCGCATGTGTAAAGATCCTTTGCATGTGTCCGGATAAGCTGGCCGACAGGGGCTGACCATTTATTTGGCC
>CAZJTB010000091.1:0-5429 GCA_964548485.1 uncultured Chryseobacterium sp.
CACCGGCGGCGCATTCTCCAGGTCGAGGGTGAAGGCCGTGGTGGTGGTGAGGCCGCTGCCGCTCCAGGCCGCGAAGCCTTGGCCCGGCACCAGATCCTGGTTCTGGTTGGTCACGCCCACCAATCCGTCGTTGACGTTCGCGCCGGTGTTGGTCTCGTTGTACCAGCGGATGCTGGGCCACATGGGCTGCCCGCCTCCGGGGAAGTTCGGATACTGCGAGCCCGGGTAGCCAGCCGTGATGAAATCGTCCTGGAGGTGCACCGCTTTGCGGTTCTGGATGGGCGCCGGCCGGCACGAAGCGCTCGATGCGCAGATTGCCCGAGTAGCTCACGCCCGCAGGAACCGCGCCCAAGCGACCGGTTCCGCTGGCGTTGCTCACCAAGGTGACCACGCCACTGGGCGTGAAGGTGCCCGCATTGAGCTGAAGAGTGCCACGGATATTCATGTTGTTGCTCATCGTCACCCCGCCGGTGGTATTCGCGGTCACGTTGTGCACGTTCAGCGTGCTGGAGCCGGAGACCGTGATGGCGCTCCCCAGCGTTCCGCCCAGCACCAGGGTGCCGGCTGTCCCGTTCACGGTGCCATTGGCGCTGAAGCTGGTGCCGTTCACCGTGAGGGTGCCCGGATGGATGGTGAGGGTGCCGCCGCTCTCCACGGCCAGGTTATCCACCGAGCTTGCACCGGCCACGGTTACCGTGTGCCCATTGCGCACGGTAGCCAGGGTCCTGGGCACGCCGCGCACAGCGATGGTGACGGCGGCAAACTGCCTATTGGTGGCGCCCAGGTTGTAGCCTGCGGGATTCTCCGAGGCGTTGGAGGTGAAGCGGTGCGAGGCGCCCATGCGGGCGTGATTGTCGCCCGTTGAGCCGCTGTAGGCATCGAAGAAGTTGGCGGTGTAGTTGGCCGGGGCGGTCATGGTGCCGGTTCCAGCGGAATGGCAGGCCGCAAGCCAGAGCGTGGGCACCGCGCCGAAGCCCGGGTTGAGGTTGGGAGGGTCGGCCGTAGTGCCATAGCCGGTGACCACCGTGCTCGCCACCGGGATGCCCTGGTAGCTGGAGGCGGCGATCCGGTAGCTCACATGCGCGCTGCGCCCTGTGAACGAATTGGTCGTTGAAACAGTCGCGCCTTCCGTTCCATCCGCGATGCGGTACCATGCAGCCCGGTAGCGTGAGCCGGTCTCGTCGCTGTAGAGCAGGTTGTAACCGCTCGGAAGGGCCGGGTCCGTTCCACTGTCCGTGTCGTCGGTGAAGAAGATCAGGAGCAGGTCGTCAACCTGGATGCCAGCAGGCAACGAGATCACGTGAGGCTGCGAGACGTTATTCGTCTTGGTGCTTACGGCCCGGGCCGCCACGCTGGGGAAGCCATCGCCGCTTGCCGCGCTCGGCGGGTCAATGGGCTCGTAGGTGATCACCGGATCGGGCCCGAGGATGGCCAGCGTCCAGCTCACCCACTGCTCCGTGGCACTGGTGAATGCGCCGGGGTCCTGTGTGGCAGCAGCGGTGCCAAGCACCAGATGCGCGCTGTTGGTGGAGGCGCCGGCCGCGTTTCCGGCGGGCACCGTTTCCAGGTAGGAGTAGCCGCTGGGACCAGCGGTGGCCACCGTCACGTCGTCGCCCGAGCGGGTCGCGATCCACAGGAAAGCGGCTTCCGAGGCGGTGTGCGACGGCGGGTTGCTGTTGGTGCTGTTGTTGTTGGCCGGGCTGCCGGAGATGCCGGTGGCCCCGCGGATGCGGTAGGTGATGTGGCTGCTGCGTTCCGCGGCAGTGGTGGTGATGGTGAGCGCGTCGGCGGATGAGGTGGTGCCTGATGCCATTTTCCAGAAGATGGCGCCGGTGACATTGGTGCCGTTGCTGGCCTGGCCCAGCTTGGTCCAGCCCGGGCTGGTGGTGGAGGCGGTGGGGGTGCCATCCACGGAGAACACCGTCACGAGCAGGTCGCCAGTGGCGCCTACCGGAATGGTGATCGCGTGCGAGGTCGCATCAGCCGCGCTTTGCGCATTGAAGGCCCGTGCCATCACCACCGGATGCGGGAAGCTCCCCGATCCGATGCCTTGGATCGCCACGGTATTGGCGCCCCAAACCACCGAGGCGCCCAGCGCGAATGCGCCGGGATTCTCCGATGCTGCCGTCAGCTTGCGCGACGCCGTCGTCATGCGGGCATGGGTGGCTCCCGTATTGCCCGTGTAGCCGAACGCGTCAACGGAGTAACTGGAGGGAGGCGTTGTGGCAGCACTTGTGCCTGCGGAATGCGAGGATGCGATCCACAGGGTGGGCACGGAACCGAAGCCGGATGTAAGGTTGTTCGGGTCGGGGCTGGCGCTTGTGTTGGAGTTGACCGTGCCGGCCACGGGCTCACCTTGGTAAGAGCCTGCGGCGATCCGGTAAGCGGTGTGCGCGCTGCGCTCGGCCGCGCTAGTGGTCACGTTCACGGAGGCTCCCTCAGTGCCGATGGCGATGCGATAGAATGCCACGCGGCGCTGGTCGGCTGTGCCCACCATGTTGTACAGCTCCGTCCAGCCCGTCGGGATGGTCACTGTGCTGTTCACATCCGCATCCACCCAGTACACCAAGAGCAGGTCGCCGGCCTCGATGCCGCTCGGCAGGCTCACCGTGTGCGTGGTGCCAGCAGCCGAGGTCTTGGCGCTGTTGGCGGTGCTTGCGATCACCGGGAAGCCATCGCCGCCGATGGTCACCGAGCCAGGTGTGGTGATGGTGTTCTCCGTGATCCAGGAGGACCCGTTCCACTGCTGCCAGGTGTAGGCGGCGTTCCAACCGCCCGATTGGTTGCTGCGGAAATCGCCAAGGGCTTGGGCACTGGCTGTGCCATGGCCTGCCGCGAGCATCAGGAGCATGACCGCAACGCGTGCGCGCCGACTGACCCCGGAATGGAGGTCATCAGCGAAGCGCTTCGATCGGTTGGCCCAAGAGGTGCTGGGAGTCATCATCGTTTCCATGATTCGTTGCGCCCAGGAGAGTTGCTGGGCGGCGTTGCAACGCGGCCGAAGAGCCAATGGTTTCGATGAAGGCCATTATGCGTCCGACGAACATGGCAATCGAGGCCTGGCAGCGAACGGCTCTCATCCATGCCTACCTTCGCCCCAGCATCGGAAGGACCGATGCCCGCCCCCAGCGCCCAGCTTTTCCCCGTGACGGGAGTCACGGATGACCTGTCCAGGCGCCTTCCCCAGCGAAGCATTGAGCGCCGGACCCGGTTGACGGGGCGAAATCAGCGAAACACCAAACAGGTGCGTTCGGGGTCAATGGCCCGCTCGCATCATAACATCCTGGCGCCGAGGCTTCGGCGCATGTCTATGGAACGTACTACGTTCAACGAATTGGGGCTCATCGAGCCCATCCTGAAAGCCCTCAACGAAGAGGGCTACACCCATCCCACGCCCATCCAGCAGCAGGCCATACCCCACCTGCTCCAAGGGCGTGACCTGCTGGGCTGCGCCCAAACCGGAACGGGCAAAACGGCGGCCTTCGCCATTCCCATCCTACAGGAGCTGCACGCCAAGCCGCAGGCCGGCAAGCGCCAGGTGAAGTGCCTGATCCTCACGCCCACGCGTGAGCTGGCCATCCAAATCGGCGAGAGCTTCGCTGCTTATGGACGCCACCTGCGCCTGAAGCACGCCGTGATCTTCGGCGGGGTGGGCCAGAAGCCGCAGACCGATGCCTTGGAGCGCGGCCTCGACATCCTCATCGCCACCCCGGGCCGCCTGCTCGACCTCATGGGCCAGGGCTACGTGGACCTGCGCGGCTTGGAGGTCTTCGTGCTCGATGAGGCCGACCGCATGCTCGACATGGGCTTCATCCACGACGTGAAGAAGGTGATCGCCAAGCTCCCGCCGAAGCGCCACACCCTCTTCTTCAGCGCCACCATGCCGCCCGAGATCGCCAAGCTCGCGAACAGCATCCTCTCCAACCCGGTGAAGGTGGAGGTGGCCCCGGTGAGCAGCACCGCCGACACCATCGACCAGCGCATCTACTTCGTGGACCGCACCGACAAGAACAAGCTGCTGCTTCACTTGCTCGAAGGCTCCGCCATCCGCGAGGCCCTAGTCTTCACCCGCACCAAGCACGGCGCCAACAAGGTGGCCAAGGTGCTCACCCAGGCGGGCTTCAAGGCCGAGGCCATCCATGGCAACAAGAGCCAGACGGCCAGGCAGAACGCGCTCAAGGGCTTCAAGGAAGGCAAGCTGCGCGCCCTGGTGGCCACCGACATCGCCGCGCGCGGCATCGACATCGATGGCCTCACCCATGTGATCAACTTCGACCTGCCCAACGTGCCCGAGACCTATGTGCACCGCATCGGCCGCACTGGCCGGGCGGGCGCCAGCGGCAAGGCCATCAGCTTTTGCGACCACGAGGAGAAGGAGTACCTGCGCGACATCCAGAAGCTCATCCGCCGCGAAGTGCCGGTGGAGAAGGGGCATCCTTTCGAGATGGTGGGCGGCCCCAAGAAGGCGGAGCCCGAGGTGCGCGAGCCGCGCCAGCCGCGCGGCCCCGGCCGGAATGGGCAGCACCGCTCTGGCGGTCAGCAGCAGCGCAGGCCGAATGCGCCGCAGCGCAGCGAAGGCCAGCGCACAAGCCAGCACGGGGGCGATTCGCGCAGGCCCGCAGAGCCGCGTCAGCACCCGGCGCACGGGCGCGCGCGACAGGAGCCGCGCCGCGATGACCGCGGCAGCCAGCCGCGCACCCAGGCTCCTCGCCGCGAGGGCCAGCATGCCCAGCCGCGCCGCGAGCAACCCGCGCGGCAGGAGCGCCCGCACCAGCGCGAGCCGCAGCGCAGCGCCGCGAAGCCCGATTACGCCAAGCTCACCAAGGAGCTGTTCGATGAAGAGAACCTGAAGAAATCACCCGCGCGCGAGGGCGGCAAGCCCGCCGAGCCCAAGCGCTCGGGCATCAGCCGCTGGTTCCGCCGCGGCTGACCGGTCCGATGAATCATGATAGAGGCCCTGGCTCAGCCGGGGCCTCTTCGCGTGGCGGCGCTCAAGCGCGCAGCGCAGTGGCCTCGGCTTCCGGTTTCCCGAACCCGCCGCTGCGGCGCAGCTCTTCCTGCAATTGGTGGCTGGTCTTGCTGCTGCCATCGTGGCTCCAGCCCGGCGCACCGAAGATGTACATGAGCTTTTCGAGCCCATACAGCGCCTTGTGCGCACCGCGCCAGATCTCCTGGAACTCGAACAGGTTGTGCGTGATGGGGTTGTGCGTGTCGGGGTCGTGGCTGATGCCGAAGCGCGGCTCCACGCCCTTGATCGGCTCCTGCCATGTGCCGTAGAGCTTGTCCCAGATCACCAGGATGCCGCCGTGGTTGCGGTCCAGGTACTCGGTGTTGCAGCTGTGGTGCACCACATGCACATACGGCGTGTTGAAGACCTTCTCGAACCACCCGAGCGAAGGCACCAGCTGCGAGTGCAGGAAGAACTGGTA